>NZ_JBSHKH010000037.1:0-17917 GCF_053643595.1 Streptomyces sp. NPDC055506
GTTCGGGGCTGAATACGCGTGGCCGGAAGGCCGACGGCTGATGGCGGCCGGGAGGCCGAAGACCATGGCGAGACGCCACCGGTGGTGTCCTCGCCGGTGAGGGTGTCGCGGACATTCGACCAGACGCCCTCGCGGGCGGTCGAGCCCGACCGCGGACTGCGCCAGCCGAATTTCTCGTCGGCGGTAGTGGGGGCCCTTTCGAGATGCCCCCGCATTCCTTCGATGAGCGTAGGGCGCTCTTCCGGGCGGGGATTGACGCCTTCGTACTCGAGTTGCGCTTCGAGATAGGAAACCCGCGTTTTCCCACGCGCGCGGCATGGCGACCGCGACGGCCCGTTACGCAGGCCTGTCATTCGGCTGCGCGTACGGGCCGACACCGGCTTTCGGGTTCTGGTCATTCGCTCTGATACGCACCGCCCTCTCGGCCCTCTTCCCGGGGCGGGGCCACGCGAATCCGGTCGCCGGGGTGAATGAGGTCCGGATCCTCGATCTGCGGGTTCCACTCCAGAATCTCATCCAGACTCACGTGGTGCATCCGCGCGATCTTGGTGAGATTGTCACCGCGTTTCACTACGTAGAACTGCGCTCTTGTCTTTGCCATGCATCCAGCCTAAGGCAATTCTCCGCGAGGATAAAGTGCAGAATTCTGTTTCGATTTCACTTTTTGATTCGGAAACTGTCAGATCACCGGGCGGCCCCGCTTCGATGCGGCGCAGCACCGAGTGCAGGGCGGTCCAGGTCCGCGCCGGTCTGGATCTGCCGCTCGTCCCACCAGGTGGCGCCGACGTCGTGCAGCGGGCCGATCACGTCCCTGGCCTTGGCCGGGTCCGAGGGCGTCGCGCCGCCGGGCACTCCAAGGGGAACCTACGGGCGCGATGTTGACGCCCCGGCGAGGTGCGGCTCTTCCGTGGGACGGAAGTCGCATTGTGCCCCCGTGACGCCCTCCCGGACGATGCGACCACCACCCAGAGACGGGAGCCGCGTCCATGCCTCACACCACCGCCTTCGCCAGGAACCAGTGGTACGTCGCCGCCTACAGTCACGAGGTCGGGCGGGAGTTGCTCGGCCGGACGATCCTCGGTGAGACGCTCGTGCTGTACCGGACCGAGGAGGACGGCACGCCGGTCGTCCTGCACGACCGGTGTGTGCACCGCCGGTACCCGCTCTCCGAGGCCCCGACCCGCCTCGACGGAGACCGGATCGTGTGCGGGTACCACGGGTTCACGTACGACACGACCGGGACGTGTGTGTACGTGCCGGGGCAGAAACGGGTGCCGCGCACCGCCCGGGTCGCCTCCTACCCCGTCGTGGAGCAGGACTCGCTGATCTGGGTGTGGATCGGCGACCCGGCGCTCGCCGACCCGCAGACCATCCCCCGGGCCAGGCACCTGGACTCCCCCGGCTGGGTCACCGTGCGCGGCATGGAGCCCATCGACTGCGACTACGGCCTGCTCGTCGACAACCTCCTCGACCTCTCCCACGAGACGTATCTGCACGGCGGTTACATCGGCACCCCCGAGGTCGCCGAGACGCCGATCACCACGGAGGTCGACGAGGGCGCCGGGATCGTCCGGGTGAGCCGCCACATGGACGACGCCGAGTGCCCGCCGTTCTACGCCAAGTCGACCGGCATAGAGGGCCGGATCACCCGCTGGCAGGACATCGAGTACCACGCCCCCTGCCTGTATCTGCTGCACAGCCGCATCGCCCCGGTCGGTGTGGTGCCCGAGCCGGACGGCAGCGACCCGAACGGCTTCCACACCGAGATCACCTACGCCATCACGCCCTCCGGCGACGGCAAGGTGTACGACTTCTGGGCCGTCTCGCGCGACTGGGCGACGGACGACGCCGAGGTCACCGAGTTCCTGCGGGGCAACAACCACACGGTCGTGATGCAGGACGTCACCGCGCTCAACCTGCTGCAGAAGACGCTCGGCACCGAGCGCACCGGCTACCAGGAGCTGAGCATCAACATCGACACCGGCGGTCTGGCCGCCCGCCGTATCCTCGCCCGGCTGGTCGAGGAGGGCGACAAGCCCCTGGAGAAGGTCCAGTGACGTCGCCCTCTTCCTTCAGGACCGGCGAGGTCTACCGCATCGACTGGCTGCCCGGCACCGACGTCCTGCACGGCACCTGCCACTGCGGCCGTGAGCACACCGCGCAGGATCCGGTGGAGATGTGGGAGTGGTTGCTCGCCCATCCGCAGGGGCACTCGACCGACGAGCCGCGAGGAAACAGCTCATGAGTCTGTACGAAGCCGAACTCGTCGTCGAGGGGCGCGAGTTCGCCGCCGACGGGGTGCTGGCCCTCACCCTGCGCCACCCGCTGGGCGAACCGCTCCCGGCATGGGAGCCGGGCGCGCACATCGACGTCCTGCTCGGCCCGGAGCTGGAGCGGCAGTACTCGCTGTGCGGCGACCCGGCGGACCGGTCGGCCTGGCGGATCGCGGTGCTGCGGGAGCCGGACGGCCGGGGCGGCTCCGCCCATGTGCACGAGCAGGTGGGGCCGGGCGACAAGGTCCGGGTGCGCGGGCCCCGGAACAACTTCGGCCTGGAGCCCGCCCCCGGCTACCGCTTCGTCGCGGGCGGCATCGGCATCACCCCGATCCTGCCCATGCTGGCGGCGGCCGAGGCGGCTGGCGCCGAGTGGACGCTGCTGTACGGCGGACGCACCCGCCGGTCGATGGCGTTCGGCGAGGAACTCGGCCGCTACGGGGACCGGGTGACGTTCGCGCCCGAGGACGAGACCGGGCTGCTGGACCTGCCCTCGGTTCTGGACGCGGTACCCGAGGGCACGCTGGTCTACTGCTGCGGTCCCGGGCCGCTGCTGGACGCGGTCGAGGAGCGCTGTCCGTCCGGAGTGCTGCGCGTGGAGCGGTTCCGGCCCAAGGAGCGACCGGCCGGTGCGGACGGGGAGTTCGAGGTCGAGCTGGCGCGGAGTGGGCTCACCCTCACCGTGGCACCCGGAGTCACCGTGCTGGACACGGTGCGGTCGGCCGGTGTCGAGGTGCTCTTCTCCTGCACCGAGGGCACCTGCGGGACCTGTGAGACCGACGTCCTCGACGGCACCCCGGAACACCGTGACTCCGTGCTCACCCCTCAGGAGCGGGAGAGCGGCGAGACGATGATGATCTGCGTGTCCCGGTGCCGGGGCCGGCGGCTGGTGCTGGACCTGTGATCCGCAGGTCGGCCTCGATGCGGGCGACGGTCGCCAGCAGGTGCGGCAGCAGGTCGCGACGCACCGAGTCGACGGAGTTGCGGCCCGCGTGCACCGCGATGTTGACGGCCGCGACCACCTCGCCTTCCCGGTCCCGCACCGGGGCGGCGACCGACCTCAGCCCCTCCTCCAGCTCTTGGTCGACGACGGCGTAGCCCTGCCTGCGGACGCGGCGCAGCTCCGCCCGCAGGGCCTCCGGCGTGGCGACGGTGCGCGCGGTGAGCGGCTTCAACTCGGCCCGGGCGAGCCGCGTTTCGACCTCCTTGTCCGGCAGATGGGCGAGGATCACCCGGCCCACGGACGTCACATACGCCGGGAAGCGGGTGCCGACCGTGATGGACGCGGTCATGATGCGGCGCGTGGGGACCCGGGCGACGTACACGATGTCGTCGCCGTCGAGGACGCACAGCGAGGACGACTCCCGTACCTGTGCGACGAGCAGCTCCAGATGCGGCTCCGCGATCTGGGGCAGTGTGTAGCTGGAGAGGTAGGAGTAACCGAGTTCCAGCACTCGCGGGGTGAGGCGGAAGCGGCGGCCGTCGGTGTGGACGTAGCCGAGGTCGGCGAGGGTGAGCAGGAAACGGCGAGCGGCGGCGCGCGTCAGATCGCAGGCGCGCGCGACCTCGCTCAGGGTCAGCGCCTGATGCTCGGAGTCGAAGGCGCGGATCACGGCGAGGCCGCGCTCGAAGGACCGGACGAAGTGCGGTGCGCGGGCTTCAGCGGACATCCTGGCCTCCGGCGGGGCGTACGACCGTGCGCTGTGCGCACGCTAGAAGTGCGGATCTCGTGATGTCAACGAGCCGTGCACGCAAGGGCATTGACCATGGATCAGGCCCGGCTCTACGTTCTCGCTGAGCACAAACGTGCTGTCTGCGCACAGCCTGTCGGAGCACCAGAGCCGGTCCCACAGGAGGAGTCATGCGTCGTCGTCCCCTCATTCGTCTCGCGGCCGTGTCCGTTCTGTTCGCCGCGGCGGCGTGCGGTTCGTCCGACGGCGGTGGCTCCTCGGACGGGGGCACCTCGTCCGGCGGGGTGCGGACCGTCAAGGTCGGTCTCATCCCCATCGTCGATGTGGCCCCGCTCTACCTCGGCCAGAAGCGGGGCTTCTTCGAGAAGCAGGGCCTGAAGCTGGAGTTCACCTCGGCACAGGGCGGCGCGGCGATCGTGCCGGGGGTGGCGAGCGGTCAGTTCCAGTTCGGGTTCAGCAATGTGACCTCCCTGATGGTCGCTCAGACCAACGGCGTGCCCGTGGAAGCCGTCGCCAACGGCATCGCGTCGACCGGGGTCGCGGGCAAGGACTTCAGCGCGTTGATGGTCAAGAAGGACAGCGCGATCAAGTCACCGAAGGAGCTCGAGGGCAAGAAGGTCGCCATCAACACCCTCAAGAACATCAACGAGACGGCCGTACGGGCCTCCGTGAGCAAGGCGGGCGGCGACCCGGACAAGGTCAGGTTCGTCGAGCTCGGCTTCGAGCAGATGCCCGCCGCTCTCGACAGCGGCGAGATCGACGCCGCCCAGGTGGTCGAGCCCGCTCAGGCCGCCATCAAGAGCCGGGGCGGCCGGGTGATCGCCTCACCGCTGGTCGACGTCGCGCCGAAGCTCACGGTGGCGATGTACTTCACCTCCACGCGGTACGCGAAGCAGAACCCGGAGGTGGTGAGGAAGTTCCAGGACGCCACGGCCGAGTCCCTGGCCTATGCCGACTCCCACCCGGACGAGGCCCGCCAGATCGTGACGACGTACACGGCGATCCCCGCGGAGGTGCTGGCCCGGGTGACCCTGCCGAGATGGCCGGCCGAGGCCAACCGGTCCTCCCTCGTGGACCTCATGAAGCTCGGCTACGAGGACGGCCTCTTCAAGTCGCCGCCGGACGTGGAAAAGCTGCTGCCGTGAGGGGCGGAACCGGATGAGGGGCGTGAACGCGGCGCCGGGAGCGGCCGGGCTCGCGGCCTTCCTCGCCCTGGGCGAGGCGGTGCCACGGCTCGGCCTGGTCGAGGAGGCCTACTTCCCGCCCACCGGCCGCATCGCCGGGGCCCTCGCGGACGAGGCCGCAGACACCGCCTTCTGGACGGCTCTCGGCGAGACACTCACCGGCTGGGCGCTGGGCCTGGCGATCGCGTCCTGCGCGGGCGTCGTGGTCGGCGTGGTCGTCTCGGTCGTACCGTATCTGCGCCGGGTGACGGCCTCCACGATCGAGTTCCTGCGCCCGATCCCGTCCGTCGCGCTCATCCCCCTGGCGGTCCTGCTCTACGGCACCGAACTGCGCTCGGTGCTCCTGCTCGTCGTCTACGCGTCCTTCTGGCAGGTGCTGATCCAGGTCCTGTACGGCGTGCAGGACGTGGACCCCGTCGCCGACGAGACGGCACGGTCGTACGGCCTCGGCGCCTGGGCGCGGATCCGGCATGTGCTGTGGCCGACCGCGCTGCCGTACGTCATGACCGGCGTGCGCCTCGCGGCGGCCGTCGCGCTGATCCTCGCCGTCACCGCCGAACTCGTCATCGGCGCACCGGGGTTGGGCAAGCGCATCGGCGTGGCGCAGGCCTCTCAGGCGGTGCCGGAGATGTACGCGCTGATCGTGGTCACCGGGCTGCTGGGGCTGCTGATCAACGTGGGCGCGCGGACGGTGGAGCGGCGGGCGCTGGCCTGGCACCAGTCGGTGCGCGGGGAGGTGGCGGTGTGAGACGGGTGCTGTCGGGGCTGGTGTCCGTCGTCGCGCTGCCGATGGTGCTGGTCACGGTCTGGTGGGTGGCGTCGGCCGGCAGCACGGACGTGTACTGGCCTCCGCTGCGGACGATCCTGGAGACCTTCCCTGACGTCTGGACGGCCGAGCGGCTGCGGGCGGACGTGCTGCCCAGCGTGCTGCGGCTGGCCGGCGGATACACGCTGGCGGCCGTCGTCGGCGTGCTGCTCGGCACGGTCATCGGCTCCTACCGGTGGGTGCGGGCGGTGTGCGAGCCGGTGCTGGAGTTCCTGCGGGCGGTGCCGCCGCCGGTGCTGGTGCCGGTCATCATGCTGTTCGCGGGCATCGGCGACACCATGAAGGTCACGGTGATCGCGAGCGGCTGCGTCTGGCCGGTCCTGCTGAACACGGTCGAGGGCGTGCGGGCGGTGGACCCGGTGATGGCCGAGACGGCACGCTGCTACGGCATCACGGGCAGCGCGCGCCTGAGGCATCTGGTCCTGCGCTCGGCGAGCCCGCAGATCTTCGCGGGCCTGCGCCAGGCCCTGTCGATCGGCATCATCCTCATGGTGATCAGCGAGATGTTCGCCGCGAGCAACGGGCTCGGCTTCACCATCGTGCAGTTCCAGCGCGGCTTCGCGATCCCGGACATGTGGACCGGCATCCTCGTGCTCGGTCTGCTCGGCTTCCTGCTGTCGGTGGCCTTCGGGCTGGTCGAGCGGCGGGTGCTCGGCTGGTACCACGGGCTGCGCGCCTCGGCCCGGCGGTCGCCGTGACCTCGAGAAAGGGCGGTCCATGCTCGACGTACGGGGCCTGCGGAAGGTCTACGAGGGGTCGGGGCGGCGCGTGGAGGCGGTCCGCGACCTCACCTTCACCGTGGACGCCGGGGAACTGGTCTGTCTCGTCGGCCCGTCGGGCTGCGGCAAGACGACCCTGCTGAAGTGCCTGGGCGGGCTGCTCACACCCACCGGCGGTGAGGTGCTCCTGGAGGGGCGTAAGGTCAGCGGCCCGCCGCCCGGGACGGCGTTCGTGTTCCAGGAGTACGGGCGCAGTCTGTTCCCCTGGATGCGGGTCGGTGAGAACGTCGAACTGCCGCTGAGGCAGAAGGACTTGGACAAGGCCCGGCGCCGGGAGCTGGTGCGGGACGCGCTGGGGTCCGTGGGGCTGGCGGACGCCGTGGAGGCGTACCCGTGGCAGCTGTCGGGCGGTATGCAGCAGCGGGTCGCCATCGCCCGGGCGCTGGCGTACGAGCCCCGTGTGCTGCTGATGGACGAGCCGTTCGCGGCGGTGGACGCGCAGACACGAGCGGATCTGGAGGATCTGGTACGGGGGCTGTGGCGGGAGCGCGGCATCACGATCCTGTTCGTCACCCACGACATCGACGAGGCCGTCTACCTGGGCGAGCGGGTCATCGTGCTGTCCGCCTCCCCCACCGTCGTGCGGGAGCAGCTCAAGGTCGATCTGCCCCCCGAGCGCGACCAGTTGCACACGCGCGTGGACCCACGCTTCGCCGAGCTGCGTACCCACGTGTACGAGCGGATACAGGCGGCGAAGCGCGGGGTTCCGCAGGACGCGGTCACGAAGCCGGACCCGCCTCCACCTCGCTGAGCAGGATGTCAGGGCGCCGCCCACAGGCCCCGGACATGCCCCAGGTGCCGCGTCATCACCGTCCGTACGGCCGCCTCGTCGCGGGCGAGCAGCGCGTCCAGGATCTCCAGGTGCTCCTCCGCCGACGCCTCCAGCCGCCCCTGCCCGGCGAGCGCGGTCAGTCCGTACAGCCGGGAGCGGCGTCTGAGGTCCCGTACGACGTCGACGAGATGGTCGTTGCCGGCGAGGGCGAGCAGGCCGAGATGGAAGCGCAGGTCGGCCTCGACATAGGCGATGAGGTCGCCGGCCGCCGCGGAGGTGACGATCTCCTGGGCGACCGGGCGCAGTGCCTCAAGCGCCACGGGGTCGGCCGTGACCGCAAGAGCCGCCGTCGTGGGGATCTCGATCAGCGCCCGGACGTGGGTGTACTCGTCGAGTTGCTTTTCGGAGACGGCGGTGACCCGGAAGCCCTTGTTGGGCACGGTGTCGACCAGGCCCTCCTTGGCGAGGTCGAGCATGGCCTCGCGCACGGGGGTGGCGGAGACACCGAAGCGGGCGGCGAGGCCGGGGGCAGAGTAGACCTCGCCCGGGCGCAGTTCACCGGCGATCAGGGCGGCCCGCAGCGCGTCCGCGACCCGCTCCCGGTGGCTGGGCTTTCTGCTGCCCAGCTGGGGCAGGGCGGGGGTGTGCCGCGGGGTCATGACGGTCGGGGTTCCTCTCGGGGTCGGCTCGGATGCGGGCGGCTCACAGGACGAAGCCCGCCGGGAACGGGTCCTCGGGGTCCAGCAGGTACTGGGCGGTGCCGGTGATCCAGGCGCGTCCGGTGAAGCTGGGCAGTACGGCCGGGCGTCCGGCCACCTCGGTCGTGCCGAGCAGTCTGCCGGTGAACCGGGTGCCGATGAAGGACTCGTTGACGAACTCGGTGTGCAGCGGGAGTTCGCCGCGCGCGTGCAGCTGTGCCATCCGGGCGCTGGTGCCGGTGCCGCAGGGCGAGCGGTCGAACCAGCCGGGGTGGATGGCCATGGCGTGCCGGGAGTGGCGGGCGTCCGAGCCGGGGGCGGCCAGGTAGACGTGGTGGAGGCCGTGGATGGACGGGTCCTGAGGGTGCACGGGCGGGTCCTCGGCGTTGACGGCGTCCATGAGGGACAGGCCCGCCCGGAGGATGTCGTCCTTGCGGGACCGGTCGAAGGGCAGGCCGAACCGCTCCAGCGGCAGGATGGCGTAGAAGTTGCCGCCGAACGCGAGGTCGTACGTCACCGTCCGCCCGTCGGCGAGGGTGGCCTTGCGGTCGAGGGCGACGGCGAAGGAGGGCACGTTCTGGAGGGTGACCGCCTTGGCGGCACCGTCCTCGACGGCCACTTCGGCGACGACCGGGCCCGCGGGGGTGTCGAGCCGGATGGTGGTGACCGGCTCGACGACCTCGACCATGCCGGTCTCGACGAGCACGGTCGCCACGCCGATCGTGCCGTGCCCGCACATCGGCAGATAGCCGGAGACCTCGATGTAGACGACGCCCCAGTCGCAGTCGGGCCGGGTCGGCGGCTGGAGGATCGCGCCGCTCATGGCGGAGTGCCCGCGCGGCTCGTTCATCAGCAACTGCTTGATGTCGTCGCGGTGTTCGCGGAAGTACAGCCGCCGCTCGTTCATGGTGGCGCCGGGGACGGTGCCGATGCCGCCCGTGATCACCCGGGTGGGCATGCCCTCGGTGTGCGAGTCGACGGCGTGCAGGACGAGTCTGCTGCGCATGGTCACTACGCCAATCCGGCCGCTACGGCCTTCTCGGTGGCGGCTCGGACGGCGGCCTCCTGCTCGGGCAGCAGCGGCACGCGCGGCGGGCGGCAGGGGCCTCCGTGGCGGCCGACGAGGTCCATGGACAGCTTGATGGCCTGGACGAACTCCACCCGTGAATCCCAGCGCAGCAGCGGGTGCAGCCGGCGGTACAGGCCCTTCGCCGTGTCGAGGTCGCCGTCGACGGCCGCGTGATACAGCTCGACGGAGGCCTGGGGCAGCGCGTTCGGGTAGCCCGCCACCCAGCCCTTGGCGCCCGCGACGGCCAGCTCCAGCAGTACGTCGTCCGCGCCGATCAACAGGTCCAGTTCGGGGGCGAGTTCGGCGATCCGGTAGGCGCGGCGGACATCCCCGGAGAACTCCTTCACGCCCCGGATGTGCCCCTCGCCGTGCAGCCGGGCGAGGAGCTCCGGCACGAGGTCGACCTTGGTGTCGATCGGGTTGTTGTATGCCACGACCGGCAGGCCGGCCTTCGCGACCTCGGCGTAGTGGGCGACGACGGACCGCTCGTCGGCGCGGTAGGCGTTCGGCGGCAGCAGCATCACCGCCTCGCACCCCGTGTCCCCCGCCTGCTCGGCCCAGCGCCGGGACTCGGCGGACCCGTACGCCGCGACGCCGGGCATGACGCGCTGCCCGCCGATCGCCGCGACGGCCGTCTCGACGACCCGGGCGCGCTCCTCGGGGGTGAGCACCTGGTACTCGCCGAGGGAGCCGTTCGGCACGACGCCGTCGCAGCCGTTCTCGACGAGCCAGGCGCAGTGTTCGGCGTACTTGTCGTAGTTGACGGACAGGTCGTGGTTCAGCGGGAGCGCGGTGGCGACGAGGACGCCGCGCCAGGGGCGGTGATCGGTCATGACTGTCCCTCCTGGGAGTGTTGCCGTGCGAGGACGCCGAGCGGCACGGGACGGGCGAACGGCCTTCTGGCCGGGGTCGGTGGGCAGCCGGCCAGGCCTGCGACCGCGCTGCCGCACATCCGGCCCTGGCACCAGCCCATCCCGGCCCGGGTGAGCAGCTTCACGGTGCGCACGTCGCCCGCTCCGAGGTCCAGGGCGTCGCGCACGGCACCGGCGGTGACCTCCTCGCAGCGGCAGACCACGGTGTCGTCGGTGACCTGCTCGGGCCAGTGCGCGGGCGGCGTGTAGGCGGCTTCGAGGGCGGCGGCGGATCTCCCGAGCCGGGTACGGGCCTTGAGGGCTGCCGGGGCCGGGGCGGCGGCGCCGTGCAGATACGCGGCGGCGGAGCACCCGGCGATGTGCCCCTCGGCGAGGGCGAGGGCCGCGCCGCCGACGCCGGTGGACTCGCCGGCCGCCCACACGCCGGGCACGTCCGTGCGCTGCTCGGTGTCGACGGCCACGGCGAGCCCGTCGAGGCCGCAGCCGAGGCCCTCCGCCAGATCGGTGTGCGGGAGCATGCCGTGCCCGACGGCCAGGGTGTCGCAGGGCAGCCGCCGCTCGGTGCCGGTCCTGACGCGTCCGTCCCTGTCGAGGGCGGCGACCGTGACGCCGGTCAGCCGGTCGTCGCCGTGGGCGCGGACGACGGTGTGCCGGGCGAGGAACGGCACGCGATGACGCAGCAGCCGGGCGGCGTATCCGGCGCCCTCCGGGAACTTGCCGGCCAGGGCCCGGCCGTGGCGGACGAGGCGCTTGGGGCCGGCGGACTCGACGAGCGCGGCGACCTCGACTCCGGCCGCCGCGAGCCCGGTCGCCACGGGCAGCAGCAGCGGCCCGGTCCCGGCAACGACGGCTCGGCGCCCCGGCACCACCAGCCCGCCCTTGAGCATGGCCTGGGCGCCCCCGGCGGTGACGACACCCGGCAGGGTCCAGCCGGGGAAAGGCAGCACCTGCTCGTAGCCGCCGGTGGCCAGCAGCACGGCACGGGCCCGCACCTCGCCCGGCTCCTCCTGCTCCGGCCCGAGCAGCGCGTGCACGACGAAGCCGTCGGACACTTTCTCGACGCACCACACATGATGATCGGTCAGCACCCGTACGGCACTGGCGGCGAGTCCGTCGCGCAGCCGCTCCCAGGTCCGCCACCCGTGGTGCAGCGCCTCGGGCCGCCCGGCCCCGAGCCCGGCGGCGGGCTGCCGGTAGAACTGCCCGCCCGCCTCCGTCGCCCCGTCGACGAGCGCGACCCGCGTGCCCCGCGCGGCCGCCGCCAGGGACGCGGCGAGACCGGCCGGTCCGGCCCCGATCACTACCAGGTCAGTCCGCATGCCGCACCCCCTCATGGCCCGTCCCCTCCTGCGTGCCGATCACGTCCCCCGGCCTTACCGGCACCAGACAGGCGCGTTGGTTGGGGCGGCCGTTGACGCTCACCAGGCAGTCGAAGCAGACGCCGATCCCGCAGAACACCCCGCGCGGACGGCCCTCGCCCCGGGTGGCGCGCCAGGAGGTGACGCCCGCCGCCCACAGCACGGCGGCGACCGTCTGCCCGGGCAGCGCCTCGACCGGCCGCCCGTCGAAGGTGACCGTGAAGGCGGGACCGGGCCTGGCTCCCGCCAGCTCCAGCGGATTCACTCGGCCTCCTCGGTGAAGCGGTCGGGCCGGAACGGGCCGAGGTCCAGGTCGGGCTCCTGCCCGGTCAGCGCCTGGGCGATCAGCTGCCCGGTGCCGGTGGCGAGTCCGATGCCCGCGCCCTCGTGCCCGCAGGCGTGGAGAAGTCCGGGCGCCCGGGGATCAGGGCCGATCGCGGGCAGATGGTCGGGCAGATACGGCCGGAAGCCCACGTACGTGCGCAGGGCCCGGACATCGGCGAGGAAGGGGAAGAGGTCCGTCGCTCCCGCCGCCAGCGCGCGCAGTGCCGGGAGCGACAGCGACCGGTCGAAGCCGACCCGTTCGCGGCTGGCGCCGATCAGGACCGGCCCGGCGGGCGTGCCCTCCACCACCGGGGAGGTCTGCAGCGCCGCCGAGTCGCTCGCGACATCGCCCACATAGTCGGCGGCGTACACCTTGTGCCGGATGCGGGGCGGCAGCGGCTCGGTGACCAGGACGAAGCCGCGCCGGGGCAGCACGGGCAGGGACACGCCCGCGCGGGCCGCGATCTCGCCGCCCCAGGTGCCGGCGGCGTTGACGACGGCCGGGGCGTGGATGTCGCCCCGGTCGGTCCGCACCCCGCGCACCGCGCCGCCGGAGTCGCGCAGCACGGCGGTGACCTCCCGGCCGGTGAGCAGCCGGGCCTTCGATGCGCGCAGCAGGTGCGCGGCCGCGAGGGCGGGCATCACCTGGGCGTCCTGCGGGTAGTGCATACCGCCCACGAGCCCGGGGGCCAGATACGGCTCCAGATCGGTGAGCCGGTCGGGCGGTACGGGGACGGCTTCGACCCCGGCCGCGCGCTGCCCGGCGGCGAGTTTCTCCAGCCCGGCCAGTGCACCCTCGGTGCCGGCGACGACGACACCGCCCTTGGCCTCGTACTCGACCGGCGTCCCCAGTCCCTCCCGGGCCAGTCCGGCCCACAGCCGGGCGGACAGCAGGGCGAGTTCGAGTTCGGGTCCGGGCTCCTTGTCGGAGACGAGGAGGTTCCCCTCCCCCGCGCCGGTCGTACCGCCGGCCACCGCGCCCCGGTCCACCACGACGACATCGAGGCCGGCACGGGCCGCGTACAAGGCACAGGCGGCGCCGGCCACTCCGGCTCCGACCACCACGACATCGCAGGTCAGCGACTCGCTCACGCCAGTACTATGTCACACACCACATCGCCTGGGAATGGGCGAACGCCGGTTGAGCAAGACCGGAAGGGCTCAGTCGGCCGCCGGTACGACCCTCAGGTGGGAGGCGGTACGACGCGTCCCGCGCTCCCTGGACGGGGTGCGGCGGGCCTCGCGCAGCACGAACGTGAGCCGGGTGCAGCCCAGCTCCTCGAGCGTCCTGGACGTCTCGACGACGACCCGGCACTCGATGGCGCCCCGGCGCGGGTCCGGGTGCAGCAGCGGGCGTACGGCGCCGTCGTGCTCGACGGCGTCCTCGCCGACCGAGCGGATCCAGTGCGGCAGGCCCTGCCGGTACGCGGCCTCCATGATCGGGTCCTGGGCGATGTCACGGCGGACGGCCTGGAGCCCGTGGTCGGGGCCGTGGCTCTCCACGGTGCGCGCGAAGTGCGCGAGCATCGGCAGGCACCAGCTCGACTCGTGCTCGCCGAGCACCGTGGGGGCGTCGGGGTGGAACAGCACGAACCTGAGGAAGTTGTCGCCCGGCATGGCCGTCGGATGCGGACCCACGCCGGCGAAAAGTGACCGGAACGCGCTATTGGTCAGCGCCACGTCCCAGCAGCGGTCGACGACGAGCGAGGGGGAGGAGACGGCCTCCAAGAGCCCGGCGTAGTCCTCCAGATAGGCCTGGGCCTCTGGAGTCTCGGCGACGGGCCGCGGTGCCGGCCGCTGCCCTCCTGCCTGATATGCCATCGGGAGGTCACCCCTCTTGCCTGTGCGGCCTTGACGCGGCGCCCCGATCCTGCTGCCCGGAGCTGAGGCGTGTCAACTATCGTGGCATTTCGTGCCTGTTGACGGCTGAAATTGGCCACAGTTGTGGCGAGACCTGGATGTGAGTTCGAAGCACCGGCTACGCTCCGGGAAGTTCACGCCGGGGAAAGTCACGGCATCCACTTGTGAGAAGCCTGTGAGAGACGTAGGAGATCTGTCGGTGACGGGTGGCTTCGTCGAAAGTCCGGGCGCCACGTCGACGGCCGTGCTACCGGCCGTCGTCTCCCGTGTCACCGCGCTCGCCGACCGGCTCGGCGTGCCGCACGCCGAGGTCTTCGGCATCGGCCGGCTGTCCGTCGCCTCCGGGGTTCCGGAGCCGGTGGTGAAGGCCCTGCTCTGCGGCAGGCCCGCGGGCGAGCCCGATGTGCAGGCCCGGTTCCTGCAGCGCCTGGACCTGCTGCGCCGGACCCGGCTCAAGCCCACCGGCCGCAAGTACACCCAGCAGGAGATCGCCGACGGCGCCGGAATGTCCCGGCAGCAGGCCGGAGCCCTCATCAACGGCGACCGGCGGCCGACCATGGAGCACTGCGACGCCCTCCAGCGGTTCTTCCGGGTGCACGCCGGATTCCTCACGGCGGAGGACCCCGAGGCGCTCGTGAGCGCCCTCCAGCACATCGAGCAGGAGCTGTTGCAGAAGCTCGCCGACCGTGAGCGGGAGGCGGCCGCGGCGGCCGACGACCCGCTGGAGCGGCTGTTGCAGGACCACGGCGTGCGCGGCATCGCCTGGCGGGCCGCGCAGCTGCCCACCGACCAGCACCGCGACAAGGTCGCGGAGTGGCTGGACATGCTCCTGGAGAGCGTCAAGCGGCCCGATTCGTGACCGTGGGGAGAACTGTGGGCATCGGTAAGGAAATGCGCCGCCTGTGCGGCGAGCTGGTCGCGGAGCTGACCCTCCCCGCGCCGGCACGGCCCGACGAGCTGTACGCCGCGCTGTGCGACGCCATGAGCAGACGCCGTGGCCGGCCCGTCCACTTCCGTACGGCCGCCTTCCCGATCGGGACCGCCAGCGGGCTGTGGCTCGACATGGCCGAGCAGGACCTCGTCGTGATCGAGGAACGCACCGCGCCGGACCACCAGTTGGTGATCCTGGGCCACGAGCTGTGGCACATGAACGCCGGGCACTGCTCCCACCATGTCGAGGGCGCGGCGGTCGCGGCCCGGCTGCTCGACGACACCGCCGATCTCCAGGCGACGGTCCTGAAGGTCGCGGCGCGCACCCGCTTCGACCTGGACGACGAGAAGGAGGCCGAGAGCTTCGGCCTGCTGCTGGCCAGCAAGTGCCGGGCGTGGCTGGCCGGTTCGTCGTCCCGGGGGCCGGTGCAGCGGGACCATCTGGCGGGGCGGATCGAGGCGTCGCTGGGGTATCGGGGTCCGCAGGGCTGACGGGCCGTTGGGGCGCATCCGCCGAGCGGGCGAACCGAGGGGCGGCGGGGCCGGATTGTCAGTGGTGGGCGGCAAGCTGGAGGTGCGCCCTTTCTGTGCGGGGCGTGCGCGCCGAGCGGGCGCGGGACCGATGACGCCGACACGGGGAGAAGCCGACCGATGCAGACCGCCGTACTGACCGACCGTGAGCGCACCGCCGTCCAGGCCTACCTGCGACTGCTGCACACCGTCCGGGCCGCGTTCGATCTGGAGACCGACAGTCGTCCCGCGATGGTGCCGCCCGGGGTTCTCGCCGAGGCGGAGGCGGCACTCGAACGGGCCGGGCTGACCGGTAACGAGGAGGAGTTCTTCCGGTTGCTGCGGAGCTGGTGTCCCGAGTCATAGCGCCCGGGGCGGGAAGGGCGGAGTACGAGCTCGGGAGTGCGGGTGGTCTTCCGGGTGCGGGCCGTTCGGGGTTGTTCGCGCAGTTCCCCGCGCCCCTGAGGGGCGTTGTGCCTCAGTCGTGTGAGACAGCGACGGCCGTTGCGACCAGGCCGCGGGACGTCGTCCAGCGGCCCTCGAAGTGGTCGACGCGGTGGCCGCCGACCAGTGGCCCTGGGACCAGGAGCACCGCGCGGAAACCGCCGTCGGCGGAGAGCTCGATGTCCGCCTCCATGAAGTCCAGCCACTTCCCGGTGAGGGGGAACCACGCCTTGTAGACGGACTCCTTCGCGCTGAACAGCAGCCGGTCCCAGTGGACGTCGGGGCGCTGTGCCGCCAGCCGGCGCAGCCGCTCCGCCTCGGACGGCAGGGACACCGAGGGCAGGACCCCGTCGGGCAGCGGCCCGTGGATCTCGGCGTCGACGCCGAGGGAGGCCAGGTCGGCGGCGCGGACCAGGGCGGCGGCGCAGTAGCCGTCGCAGTGCGTCATGCTGCCGGCCAGCCCGGCGGGCCAGCCCGGGGCGCCGCGCTCCCCCGGCAGGATCGGCTGCGGCGGCACACCGAGCTTCGCCATGGCGCGGCGGGCGCAGGAGCGAACGGCGGCGAACTCCCGCCGGCGCTTGGCGACCGCCCGCGACACGAGCGCCGCCTCCTCGGGGTACAGCGGGGAGTCCGCGCCCTCGTAGCCGTACGCCTCCACCGTGACCACGGTCTCGGGCAGCAGTTCCTCGATCACCGCTCCTCGCCCTCCCCCGGCAGGATGCGCCGCAGCCGCCCCGGCGGCCCGGGCCGCTTGCGCCACTCCCGTGGATAGCCCACCGACACCTCCTCGAAGCGCACGCCCTCGTGCCAGGTGGTGCGGGGGATGTGCAGATGGCCGTAGACCATCGTGTGGACGCGGAACCTGCGGTGCCAGTCGGCGGTCAGCTCGGTGCCGCACCACATGGCGAACTCGGGGTGCCACAGGACGTCCATCGGATGCCGGTCCAGCGGATAGTGGTTGACGGGGATCACCGGCAGGTCCTCGGGCAGCTCGGCGAGTCTGCGTTCGGTCTCGGCGACGCGGGCCCGGCACCAGGCCTCGCGGCTCGGGTACGGGTCGGGGTGCAGCAGGTACTCGTCGGAGCACACGATCCCCGTGCCGTGGGCGTACTCCAGGCCCTGCTCCTTGGTCGTGCACCCGGCCGGCAGGAACGAGTAGTCGTACAGCAGGAACAGCGGGGCGACGGCCACCGGGCCGCCGGGGCCGTCCCAGACGGGGTAGGGGTCCTCGGGTGTCGTCACGCCGAGTTCCCGGCACAGCTCGACCAGGTACTCGTATCGGGCGACGCCGCGCAGGGTGACGGAGTCGCTCGGATGGGTCCACAGCTCGTGGTTCCCGGGCACCCAGACGACCTGGCGGAAGCGGCCCGCGAGCGTCTTGAGGGTCCAGCGGATGTCGGCGACGGTCTCCGCGACGTCACCGGCGACGAGCAGCCAGTCGTCGTCCGTCTCTGGCGTCATGGTCTCGACCAGGGCGCGGTTCTCCGGGTAGCCGATGTGCAGATCGCTGATGGCGAGCAGTTGTCCGACGCCACCGGCCGTCGATGTCACCCTTCATCCCCCTCCGCACACACGAACGCCACCAAGAGATCACATCTCGGCGCCCGGGGACAAGACCGGCCGGATGGCCGCGACGGGAGGAATCCTTCACACGCGCGTTGCACGAGAGGGCCCGCCGAAGCCGTATGATCGGCCGCAACACCACCGCTGAGAACTCCCTTTCACAGGGGCGGTTTGGTGTACCCACATTCATCCTGCCCGGGCACGGGCTGCTGAGCCCTGCCCGCGAACCGTGAAAGGCGGCCTGCATGGTCTCTCGCGTACGCGTCTGGCTCAACCGCACGTACGCGGAGAACGTGTTCTTCATGGATCAGCTGCGGAGAAATCCCAGCGACCGGGCCGTCGAGATCCATGCCACCCACGGAGACCCCGACTCCCCCGTGCTGGCCGCGGCCGACACCGCCGAGCTGGAGCCCGAGGGCCTGTCCCCGGCCGGATACGTCGAGTACGCGCTGGTCCAGTGCGCCCGGCGCGGCATCGATGTGTTCGTGCCCCGGCTGCACCAGTCGGCGGTCGTGGCGCATCGCGCCGAGTTCGAGGCGGCCGGCACGGCGGTGCTGGCACCCCCGCCCGAGGCGGTGGCCGTCTTCCACGACAAGGTGATCGCCTACGAGGCGGTCCAGGCGATCGGCGTGCCGGTGCCGCCGTGGTACCGGGTCCGTTCGGCGGACGAACTGGTCGCCGCCGTCGAGGAGTTGGAGGCCGGTGGACACAAGGCGTGCTTCAAGCCGGCGTCCGGGGCGGGCGGGGTGGGCTTCCGCGTGGTC
>NZ_JBSHKH010000037.1:17927-68283 GCF_053643595.1 Streptomyces sp. NPDC055506
GGGGACTGGGGGGGGTCTGATGGGGGCGCGGCGTGGGTGGTGTGGGGGGGGGGGTCAAACTGGGTGTGAAACCGCGCGGGGGGGGGGGGGGGGGGGGTGGGCTTCCGCGTGATCACGCGCTCGCCCTTCTCGCTGTCACAGCTGAACGGGTTCCCCAGCCCATATGTACCGCTCGATCTGGTGCTGGAGGCGCTGGGGCAGGCCGAGGAGCCGGTGGACTGGCTGGTGATGCCGCGCCTGGAGCAGCCCGAGGTGTCGGTGGACTGCCTGACCGGTCCGGACAACAGGGTCCGGATGGCCGTCGGCCGCACCAAGAACGGCCGCCGCCGGGGCTTCACGCTGCACGAGCAGTGGCTGGACCCGGCCCGGCGGATCGCGGAGGGCTTCGGGCTGCACTACCTGTCCAACATCCAGTTCCGGATGTTCGGCGACCGGCCGGTCCTCATGGACGTCAACACCCGCCCGGCCGGCGGCCTGCACCAGCTGTCCCTGTGCGGCGTCAACGCCCCGTGGGCGGCTGTGCGGCTGGCGCTCGGCGAGGACCCGGGCGAGGTGGTTCCGCCGTTCCTGGGCCAGGACTACTCGGTGGTGTCGGGGCCGCGCCCGCTGCGTCCGGTGTCGCTGCCGCAGCAGCGGGCGGAAGCGGCCGATCCGCTGCCGCCGGTGCCGGTCGACTCCGTCGGGACGTCCCCGCAGGCCGCGGTGGGGGCCCTGCCCCTCTAGCTCCGGCTAGGCCCCGTACCCCCATGCCTGGGCCAGTTCCTTCAGGCGTGGGGGGAGTTCGACGTCCGGGGCGGCGGTGCGGGCCGTCTGGATGCGGCCGGACTTGATGGTGCTGGACCAGTCGCCGAGCTGAGGGCGGAAGGTGCCGTGGTCCTTGCTGCCGTAGTCGAGCATGCCGGGCTCCCAGGGCACGCCGAGGTGGTCGCAGATGCCGCGGGTGACCTGCTCCGGTTCGGCGGTGAGCTCCTCGTACGTGATCACATGCGGGTCGAGGTTGCGGCGGGCCTCCTCCAGCTTCTCGCTGTACTCGAGGACCTCGGCGCGGACGGCCTCGTGATCGGGGTCGGTGCGGCGGCTGGTGAGGGAGGCGACGACCGCGCCGGGGTGGCGGAGCAGCAGGATGTAGCGGGCGTTCGGCCAACATCGGCGCAGGCGGGGCCAGATGAGTGTGTTGGGCGGGGTCTTGTCGACGATGACGTCCTTGCCGCTGCGGGCGAGTTCGAGGTGCAGCACCCGGTCCCACAGCACGTGTTCCAGCTCGTCCTTGTCGAGGTGGAGCGCCCGCATGGCGTCCGCGGTGAAGTCGCGGGACAGGCTGACGTGCACGGTACGCAGGTGCATCTCGTGCGGGGCGCGGACGCGGCTGTGGCTGTTGAGCAGGACGCGCAGCAGGGTCGAACCGGAGCGCACCGACGACAGCACGAAGACGGGCGAGTCCACCAGCCGGGGAGCGGTCGGGGCGGTGTAGGTGTCGGCGGCCGGGCGGGGGGCGGGGATCGCCTCGAGGTTCCGGCGCGGGGGACTGACCGCCTCTATCACCAGCCTTCCGCGACGCTTCAGTCCCTTGCCGATGGCGGACATACGCGGGTCTCGCACGGTGACACCTTTCTTTCGCTGTGCGTTTCGATCCCAGGGGGGCCGGGCGAACCAAAGGTGTCGTACAGACGAACCGGCCTGCTCACTGGCGTCCACATACCGTCCGTGAGCAGGCCTTTTTCCGCTTTCTTAAACTTTCGTCAGAACCGGCCCGCGCCTCGGTACAGCTCCAGTTCCCCTTCCAGTTCCACGGCAAGCACCGTGGCGTACGGGTCGAGGTCCGCCGCCGCGGGGGGCTCGATCCAGAGGATGCCGGGTGTCTCGTGCAGGCCGCCGGTGACGCGGTGGGGCAGTTCCGTGCCGCTGCCGAGGACCGACACCCGGCGCACCTTGCCGAGCAGGCCACGGACATTGATCTCGGCGCGTGGGGCGTCGAACAGGGTCAGGTAGAGGGTGCGGCGGTCCTTGGAGAGGGTGCTCGGGCCGTAGTGGTGGCCCGGAGGCAGTCCCCGGACGGTGCCGTACACCGCTTCCGCGTGCTTGGCGATCCAGGCGCCGAGTCCTTCCAACCGCTCCGCCTGCTCGGCCGGGATGGTGCCGTCCTCGCGGGGGCCGACGCTGAGGAGCAGATTGCCTCCGCCGCCGATGGTCTCGGTGAAGTAGCGGATCAGCTGGTCGACCGACTTGTGGTTGTGGTCGTGGTGCTGGTGGCCCCAGGAGTCGTTGATCGTGAGGCAGAGCTCCCAGGGGCCCTCCGGCGGGATGACGGGTGCGCCCTGTTCCGGTGTGGCGTAGTCGCCCTCGCTCAGCATGCGGGCGTTGAAGACGACGTCCGGGACCTCGGAGCGGATGAGGGCGGCGAGTTCGGGGATGCGCCACTGCTCCTCGCTGCGGTCCCACTCGCCGTCGAACCACAGCAGGTCGGGCTTGTAGCGGGACACCAGCTCCCGCATCTGGCCGTCCCGGTAGGCCAGGAAGCGTTCCCAGGCCTCCAGGTCCTCGTCCTCCGCCGCGACCTCGGAGTAGCGGTTGTCCTCCAGCTCCGGCGGGCGGCCGGGCTTGCGGGTGGAGGCGTAGTCGGGGTGGCTCCAGTCCGAGTGCGAGTAGTAGAGGCCCACCTTGAGGCCCTGCTCGCGCAGGGCGTCGGCGTAGCCGGCGATCAGATCGCGACCCACGTTCAGGTCGCCGTGGGCCGTGTCCCACAGGGCGACGCCGTCGTGGTGGCGGCTGGTCAGCACGGCGTAGCGGGCGCCGGCCCGTGCGAAGAGCTTCGCCCAGTCGCGCGGGTCGTAGCGGGAGGCCGTGAAGCGGTCGAACTGGGACATGTACCGGTCGTAGGGGACGATGTCGTCGTAGAACGACCAGGACTCCTGCACGCCGTCGACGGCGTAGATGCCCCAGTGGATGAAGATCCCCAGCTTGGCGTCGCTGAACCAGGGTTGTATGGCCATGGGTCAGCCCCTGCGCAGACGCAGCGTGAGGATCTGGAAGGGCCGCAGGGTGACGGAGACACCGCCGTCGGTGAGGTCCGCGTCCTCGGTCGGCCGTTCCAGCAGGTCGGTGATCTGTGCGCCGGCGAGCGGGAAACCGGTGCGCAGAACGCCCTGGGCGCGGCCGCCGCGGGACTCGTAGAGCCGTACGACGACGTCGCCCGAGGTGTCGTCGGCGAGCTTGACCGCCTCCACGGTCACGCCCTCGCCCTCGACGGAGACCACCGGTGCGGGGGCGCCCGCCGCTTCGGCCACCCGGAGCGGCAGGTTGAGGGCGTAGCCCTCGGCGACGGCGTCCTCGATGCTCGCGCCGGGCAGCAGCGCGTAGGTGAAGCGGTGGCGGCCCTGGTCGGCCTCGGGGTCCGGGATGCGCGGGGCGCGGACCAGGCTGAGGCGGACGGTGGTCGTGGTGCCGCCGTCCTCGCGGACCGTGCGGGAGACGTCGTGGCCGTAGGTCGAGTCGTTGATGACCGCGACACCGTAGCCGGGTTCGCCGAGGTGCACCCAGCGGTGGCCGGAGACCTCGAAGCGGGCCGCCTCCCAGCTGGTGTTGGTGTGGGTGGGCCGCTGGATGTGGCCGAACTGGATCTCGGCGGAGGAGTGCGGGGCGCGGATGTCGACCGGGAAGGCCGCCTTGAGGATCTTCTCGGTCTCGTGCCAGTCGATGTCCGTCTCGATGTCGATCCGGGGGCTGCCGGCACGGACGGTGATCGTCTGGGTGATCGTGGAGCCCTTGCCGAAGGACCGCTCGACGCGGACCGCGCCGATCAGCGGGTCCTGCTCGACGACCGTGACGGACGAGGCGTCCAGCAGGTCCGTGTAGCGGTTCTGGTAGTGCTTGTCGATGTCCCAGGCGTCCCAGTAGTTGGGCAGGTCGGTGTGCAGGCGCAGCAGGTTACCCGGGTCGGCCAGGACCTCGCGGTTCGCGCGCAGGTCACGGACGGAGGACAGGGTGCCGTCCTCGGCGATCTCCACGCGGACCAGCCCGTTGTCGAGCACCCGGCCGCTGACCGTCACGGGCTGCGTGGGCCGGGCGTCGGCGAGGGGCGCGGAGCCGTTGGCGGGCACCTCGACGTACACCGGTGCGCCGTCGGCGCTGCGGATCACCTCGGCGCGGGCGTAGGGGCTGGTGTTGAAGGCGCGGGTCTCGCCGGCGCCGAGCGCGGCCACCGCCTCGGCTGTCAGCGTGTGCAGTTCCCCGGCGACCCGTGCGTACTCGGCCTCGGCCTCGCGGTGCACCCAGGCGATGGAGGAGCCGGGCAGGATGTCGTGGAACTGGTGCAGCAGCACCGTCTTCCAGAGCCGGTCCAGCTTCTCGTGCGGGTAGGCGTACCCGGGTGCGTGCAGCGCGGCCGTCGTCGCCCACAGCTCGGCCTCGCGCAGGAGGTGCTCGGAGCGGCGGTTGCCCTGCTTGGTGCGGGCCTGGGAGGTGTAGGTGGCGCGGTGCAGCTCCAGGTAGAGCTCGCCGACCCACACGGGCGCGTCCGGGTACTCCTCGCGGGCCTTGGCGAAGAACTCGTCGGGGTGTTCGACGACGACCTTCGCGGAGCCCTCCAGGTCCGCCAGCCTGCGGGCGCGTTCCATGATCTCGCGGGTGGGGCCGCCACCGCCGTCGCCCCAGCCGAAGGGGGCCAGGGAGCGGCTGGCGCCGCCCTTCTCCGAGTAGTTGCGGACCGCGCGGGACATCTCCTCGCCGCTGAAGCGGGCGTTGTAGGTGTCGACCGGCGGGAAGTGGGTGAAGATGCGGGTGCCGTCGATGCCCTCCCACCAGAAGGTGTGGTGGGGGAATTTGTTGGTCTGGTTCCAGGAGATCTTCTGGGTGAGGAACCACTCGTTCCCGGCGAGCTTGGCGATCTGCGGGTAGGCCGCGTTGTAGCCGAAGGAGTCCGGCAGCCACACGCCCTTGGTCTCGATGCCGAAGTGGTCCATGAAGAACCGCTTGCCGTGGATGAACTGGCGGGCGACGGCCTCGCCGCCGGGCAGGTTGCCGTCGGACTCGACCCACATGCCGCCGACCGGCGCCCACTGGCCGTTCTTGACGGACTCCTGGATGCGGGCCCAGACCTTGGGGTAGTTGTCGCGGACCCACTCGTACTGCTGGGCCTGGGAGCAGGCGAAGATGAAGTCGTCGTACTCGTCGGCCAGGGACGTGACGTTCGAGAACGTGCGGGACGTCTTGCGCTTGGTCTCGCGGATCGGCCAGAGCCAGGCGGAGTCGATGTGGGCGTGCCCGACGCCGGAGACGGTGTGCGCGCTGGCGTGCGCGGGGCGGGCGAGGGCCGGCTGGAGCGCCTCGCGGACGGCGGGTGCGGAGCCGGAGACGTCGTCCAGGTCGAGCAGGTCCATCGCCCGGTCGAGCGCGTGCGCGATCTCGTGCCGGCGCGGGTCGTGCTCGCCCAGCTCCAGCATCAGCTCGCGCAGCACCTGGACGTCGAGGTCGAGGTGCCAGACCTCCTCGTCGAGGATCGCGATGTCGGCGCTGCGGAAGGTGTAGAGCGGCTTGTCGCCCGCGGTGAGCTTGTCGCCGAGCGGGGTGATCTTCGAGAAGTTGTCCGCGAGGATGTCCGGGTTGGAGGCGGCCTCGACCAGGTAGTCGACCGTCTCCCCGCCCGTCGCCGGGTTGGCGATCGCCACGTACTGGTTGAGCGGGTTGACGGCCTTCAGCGGGGTGCCGTCCGTGAGGTGCACGAGGGCCTCGGCCTGGTTGCCGGGCCAGTCGCCCACGAAGCCGAGGTCGATGACGGCCTCGACGCGCTTGCCGGCCCACTCGGCGGGCACCTGGCCGCGCATGCGGAACCAGGTGGTGCCCCAGGGCGGGCCCCACGGGGTGCCCATGGCGAACGGCTCGTACGGGGCGGCGGCGGCCTCCTCGAACGGGACCGGCTCCCCCGGCGCCTGCCAGGCCTCCACCTCGAAGGGCACGGTGGCCGCGTAGATCGCGGTCTTGATGCGCTGGTCGTGAAGGCGCTGCACGCGCTCTTCGATGCGGCTGCGTTCGTCGTGCATGAGATGTCTCCAGGAAGCGGGAGGATCGGGAGGGAAAGCGCTTACCGATCGGCGCTCACCTAAGGTACGCGAGCCCGGGGTGGACCTCGGTGTAGCCCTCGACCAGCCGGCGGGCCACATTGACGGAGTCGACGAGCGGGTGCAGCGCGAAGGCCTTCACGGCCGTCGCCCGCGAGCCGGAGTCGGCGGCGGACAGCACCTCGCGCTCGACGGCCTTGACGGCGCAGACCAGCCCGGTGGCGTGGTCGGGCAGCGGCTCGACGGTGACGGGGTGGGCGCCGTTGGCGTCGACGAGGCAGGGGATCTCGATGACGGCGTCGGTGTCCAGGACCGAGAGGCTGCGCCGGTTGCGGACGTTGAGGATCAGGGTCGTGCGCTCGTCCCGGGCGATGGCCCGCATCAGGGCGAGGGCCACCTTCTCGTAGCCGCCGGAGAGATCGTCCTCGTCGCGTTCGCCGGCGCCCGCCGTCTCACGGTTCTCGGCCATGTAGGTGGCCTCGCGTTCGGCGCGGGTGTCGTCCCAGACCTTCCACGCGGGGGCGTCCGGGTTCCTCATCTCGGCGTAGAAGCGGGCCTGCTGCTCGTGCAGGAAGGCGCCGCGGGTCTTCTCGGCCTGCTGGTAGGCGCGTACGGCTTCACGGTTGAAGTAGTAGTAGTGCAGATATTCGTTGGGGATCGCGCCGAGGGAGCGGAGCCAGTCGACGCCGAAGAGCTTGCCCTCCTCGAAGGAGCCCAGCAGGTCGGGGTCGCCGAGCAGCCGCGGCAGTTCGTCGCGGCCGGCGACGTGCAGGCCGCGCACCCAGCCGAGGTGGTTGAGACCGACGTAGTCGATCCAGGCCTCCTTGGGGTTCGCGCCGAGCACGCGGGCGATGCGGCGGCCGAGGCCCACGGGTGAGTCGCAGATGCCGATGACACGGTCGCCGAGGTGGCGGGACATCGCCTCGGTGACCAGGCCGGCCGGGTTGGTGAAGTTGATGACCCAGGCCTCGGGCGCGAGCCGGGCCACCCGCCGCGCGATGTCGACGGCGACCGGCACCGTGCGCAGGCCGTAGGCGATACCGCCCGCGCCGACCGTCTCCTGGCCGAGGACGCCCTCGGCCAGGGCCACCCGTTCGTCGTTCGCGCGGCCCTCCAGACCGCCGACGCGGATCGCGGAGAACACGAAGTCGGCGCCGCGCAGGGCCTCGTCGAGGTCGGTGGTGGCGCTCACCTCGGGCGCGTCGGGGACGCCGGCCGCCTGCTCGGCCAGGACCCGGGTCACCGCCGACAGCCGCCCGGCGTCCAGGTCGTGCAGGATGACGTGTGTCACCCGGCCCTCGGCATGGTCCTGGAGGAGCGCCCCGTACACCAGTGGCACGCGGAATCCTCCGCCGCCCAGAATCGTCAGTTTCACGTCTGCACCTTTCCCGCCACGACGACCTCGACGCCCGCCTCCTGCAAGGAGGCCCGCGTCGCCGTGTCGACCGGCGCGTTCGTCACCACCACGTCCAGGTCCTCGGGACCGCAGACCTTCGCCATCCCGTGTCCGGGGAACTTCGCCGTGTCGGCGAGCAGGGCGACCTTCTCACTGGCCTTGATCATGGCGCGCTTGACCGGCACCTCCACGACCGTGGTGTCCATGACCTGCCCGCCGGGCCGCACGCCGCTGGTGCCGAGGAAGAGCCAGTCGGCGTGCAGCTGGCGCAGGTTGTCCTCGGTGAGGAAGCCGACCAGGGAGCGGTACTCGCGGCGGACCATGCCGCCGAGCAGGACCAGCTCGATGCCCTCGTCGTCGGCGAGTTCCTCGTAGACCACCAAGTTGCTGGTGATCACGGTGAGCCGGCGGCCGTGCAGCTGCCGGGCCAGGCGGTAGGCGGTCGTCCCGATGTCCAGCAGGACCGACTGGCCGTCCTCGATCATCGCCGCCGCGCGCTCCGCTATGGCGTCCTTCTCGGAGACGCGCACCTCGGCGACCTCGGCGAAGGGCTGGTCGCCCTCCTCGACCACGGCGCCTCCGTGGACGCGTGTGAGAAGACCGTCTTCTTCCAGTTTGACCAGGTCACGCCTGATAGTGGCCGGGCTCACACCCAGCCGCTCGGAGAGGTCGGTCACAGCCGCGGGGCCTCCGGAGCGAAGGGCCCGCAGGATGAGTTGGTGTCGTCGTTCTGCCAGCACGGCCGGAACACTACTCGTCATCTTCAATCATTTCTATGCTCAGTTCTGCTCGGGTATTGACCAATCTCTTCGAGCGGCGCACGATTCCGGTCACGGAAATGAAGAGTTTTGACGATCTCCGTCGAACTCGAGCGAGAGGACACATCCGTGGACGACGACCGGCCCGATGTGCTGCTGACCGGGCTGCTCTTCTACGACCTCGTCCTCACGGGGCTCGGCAAGCCGCCGACACCCGGCGAGGAGATCTGGACCGAGGGCATGGGCTGCGGCCCGGGCGGCATCGCGAACCTCGCGGTGGCGGCCTCCCGCTTCGGCCTGAAGACCTCCCTGGCCACCGTGTTCGGCGACGACTTCTACGGCGAGCACTGCCGTGACGTCCTGTGCGACCAGGAGGGCGTCGACCTCTCGCTCTCCAGGACAGCGGACGGCTGGCCGACCCCGGTCACCGTCTCCGTCGCCTTCGGCCACGACCGCGCCCTGCTCACCCATGGCCAGGAGCCGCCGTACTCGCAGGACGCGCTGATGGGCGACCCGCCCGACGCGCGGACCGCCCTGGTGCACATCGAGGCACAGCCCCGCGAGTGGCTCGCCAAGGCCGCCGCGGGCGGCACGCAGATCTACGCCGACGTCGGCTGGGACCCCACGCAGGAGTGGTCGACGGCCCTCCTGGACCAGCTCGCGCTGTGCCACGCCTTCCTCCCGAACGAGACGGAGGCCATGGCCTACACCCGCACCGACAGCGCGGTCGCCGCGCTCGGCACGCTGTCCGAGCTGGTGCCGGTCGCGGTGGTCACCCGGGGCGGGGACGGCGCCCTCGCCGTCGACCAGATCACCGGCGAGTACGCGGACGTGCCCGCCCTCGACGTCGACGTGCTCGACGCGACCGGTGCCGGGGACGTCTTCGGCGCTGCCTTCGTCACCGCCTCGCTCGGCGGCTGGCCGCTGGCGGAGCGGCTGCGGTTCGCGGTCCTCGCGGCCGGGCTGTCCGTCGGGCACCACGGCGGGGCGCTGGCCGCCCCCGGCTGGTACGGCGTGCACCGCTGGTGGCACTCCCTGACCGATCCCGAACTGAAGCGGTCGTACGGCTTCCTGGCCGACCGGCTCCCGGCGAACCCCGGGCCGGCGGTCGCGTACGCCCCCCTCACTCCGCCGGCCCCTCACACGTCCGTCGGCCCACGCGCCTCCGAACGGCGGCACTGATTCCTCCCTCATCCCCTCAGCACGTCGAACAGCAACAGCAGGAGAGACCCGTGGACCTTTCCCGTAGACGCTTCCTCCAGGCCGCCGCGTTCACCGCTGCCGCCTCCGGTCTGACCGTGGCCTGCGGCAACGGCTCAGAATCGGCCGGCAGCAAGAACGGCAAGAACCTCACCCTGTGGTACTGGGGAGGCGCGCTCAGCGACAAGGTGGTCGCCGAGGCGAAGACGCACTTCGGCAAGGAGGTGAAGCTGACCGTCGCCTCGATCGGCGGCGACTTCAAGTCGAAGCTCGTCACGACCCTCTCGGCGGGCACCTCGGTGCCCGACATCACCGGCATCAAGGGCGAGGACATGGCGTCCTTCCTGCCCAACGCGAACCGCTTCCTGGACCTGAACGACCTGGGCTTCAAGGACGTCTCGTCCCAGTACCTGGACTGGAAGACCAAGCTCGCCCGGACCGAGGACGGCAAGCAGATCGGTTTCCCGATCGACATCGGTCCCACCGCGCTCTTCTACCGCGCGGACCAGTTCGACAAGGCCGGGCTGCCCACCGACCCCGACAAGGTCGCAGCCGAGGCCGGGACCTGGGAGGACTACTTCGCCCTCGGCGTCGAGCTGCGCAAGAAGCTGCCCGGCACCTACCTGATCAACAACATCAGCTCGGTGTTCGACATGGCGGTCGGGCAGGGCACCGAGCGGTTCGTCGACAGGGACAACCGCTTCATCGGCGACCAGGACCACATCCGCAAGGCGTGGACCACGGCGGTCCGCCCCTACACCCTCGGTCTCGACGCCAAGATCAATGACAACACCTGGAACGCCGCCATCGGCAAGAACCTGACCACCGAACTCGGCGCGGCCTGGCACGCGCTGGACATCGAGCAGGCGGCTCCGGACACCAAGGGCAAGTGGCGGGTCTGCGCCATGCCGGGCGGACCGGCCAACCAGGGCGGCTCCTACCTGGCCCTGCCCAAGCAGTGCCGCAACCCCGAAGAGGCGTTCAAGATCATCAGCTGGATCCTCAGCCCGGAGAACGACGCCCGCGGCTTCGCCGACGCCGCCATCTTCCCCGCCGCGCCGGCGGCGTACTCCATGCCGGCCATGACGGGCGGCGACCCCTTCTTCGGCGGGCAGAAGGTCATCGAGGTGTTCGGCCCGGCCGCCAAGGCCATCCCGGCCAGTTACGAAGCACCCGCCGACGCCGCCGTCATGGCGCCTTACAAGACGGCGCTGACCAGCATCGAGGCCAAGGGCACGAAGCCCGAGGACGCCTGGCGGGACGCGGTCAGCCAGGCCAAGCAGATCGCCCGGCGACAGGGGGTGAAGTGAGGTGACGTCACCTCCGGTCGCCGGTCCCGCCGCGGCGCCCCGGCGCCACGGCGGGCCGGGCCCGGCCCGCTTCCGCCCGCGGCGCACACCGCCCGCGGGCACCCTGCGGCCCAGTCGTCGCGGGGTGCTGTCCCACTGGCGGCAGTACCTGGCGATCTCGCCCTTCTTCCTGATCTTCGGCGCCTTCTCGTTCTTCCCGGTCTTCTACTCGCTGTACCTCGCCTTCCAGCGCTGGGACGGCATGGGCACCATGCAGTTCGTGGGTCTGGACCAGTTCCGGTTCCTGTGGGACGACCCGGTCTTCTGGATGTCGATCCGCAACACGCTGGTGATCTGGGTCCTGTCCACCGTGCCCACGCTGTTCGGCGCCCTGGTGCTGGCGACGCTGCTGCATTCGGTGCGGCGTTTCAAGAGCTTCTACCGCATCGCCCTCTACATACCGAACGTGACGTCGATCGTCGCTGTGTCGATCTTCTTCGGGGCGGTGTTCAGCAACAACTTCGGTCTGGTCAACGCCATTTTGGGCACCGTCGGCATCTCACCCGTGCCGTGGCTGAGCAATCCGTGGCTGATCAAGCTGGTCATCGCGCTGCTGATGACCTGGATGTGGACCGGCTACAACATGATCATCTATCTGGCCGGCCTCCAGGCGATCCCCACGCAGATCTACGAGGCGGCCAGGCTGGACGGCGCCGGGCCCATCCGCACGTTCTTCCAGATCACCATGCCGATCATGCGGCCCATCATCCTGTTCACGGTCGTCATCTCGACCATCAACGGCCTGCAGAGCTTCAGCGAGCCCCAGGTCCTGTTCGGCAGCAACGCCGCCAACCCGAACCTCGGCGGCCCGGGCCAGGCGGGCCTGACCACGCTGCTGTACTTCTACCAGTCGGCCTTCGTCAACAACGACTACGGCTACGGCGCGGCCATCGTGTGGGCCTTCTTCGTACTGATCATGGTGCTGGTCGTCATCAACTGGCGCGTCGTCCAGCGCGGGAGGAAGTCATGACCGCAGTGGTCAAGAGGCGGTCACGGCGCCCCAAGGGGCTGACCGCGCACATCTTCCTCGTCCTGGCCGTGCTGATCTCGATCTTCCCGTTCATATGGACGATCGTCATGGCGACGAACACCACCGAGGACATCTACAAGAGCCCGCCGAAGCTGACCTTCGGCTCCCATCTGCTGGAGAACATCCGGCACGTGCTCGACACCATCGACTTCTTCGGGTCGATGCTGAACACGATCGTCGTCGCGACCGTCACCACCGTCCTGGTGCTGTTCATCGACTCCCTGGCGGCCTTCGCCTTCGCCAAGTTCGACTTCCCCGGACGCAAGGTGCTGTTCGCCATGCTGGTGGGGTTCATGATGCTGCCGCTCCAGCTGGCCGTACTCCCGCAGTTCATCCTGATGTCCGACATCGGCTGGGTCGGCACGCTCAAGGCACTGGTGCTGCCCGCCCTCGCCAACGCCTTCGGCATCTTCTGGCTGCGCCAGTACATCGAGAACGGCGTGCCGGACGAACTCCTCGACGCCGCGCGCATCGACGGCGCCGGCTTCTTCCGCCAGTACTGGAACATCGTGCTGCCGATGATCAAGCCCGCGCTGTCCTTCCTCGCGATCTACGCCTTCGTCGGTGCCTGGAACGACTACATCTGGCCCCTCGTCGTGCTCACCGACCCCAGCCACCTCACCCTCCAGGTGACGCTCGCCCAGCTCCACGTCGGCCACACGACCGACTACAGCATGGTCATGGCCGGTGTGCTCATGGCGTCGATCCCGCTGGTCGTGGTGTTCACCATCTTCGCCCGCGGGTTCATCTCGGGCGCCACGGAGGGGGCAGTGCAGGGGAGCTGACCGGGTAGCCGCGCCCCGACAGGGGCGCGGGGCTGTGTCTATATACGGCTCCGCCGCGTGGGCGCGACCAGCCACAGGGGACGCCCAGCCGAGAACCGGCAGCCGGTCCCGAGCTCTCAGGACACAAGAAGGGCACCCAGTGACGGACGTCAACTCCAAGGCCCCACGCGCCAAGGTGCTCGTCGTCGGCATGGACGGACTGCGCTACGACCGTCTGATCAACTCACCGGCCAACGCCCCCGTGCTGCACGCCCTGATGGCCGCAGGCGCCGTCGGCACCAGCCTGCTGCCCTACGGCGAGGCCGACGGCCAGGCCGAGGGCGGGCCGACGACCAGCATGGCCTACACCGACTCCGGGCCCGGCTGGTCGAGCATCCTCACCGGTGTGTGGCCCGACCGTCACGGGGTCACCGGCAACGACTTCAAAGGCGCCGACTACGCCCGCTACCCCGACTTCCTGACCCGCGCCGCCACCGCCCGGCCCGGTCTGCGCACGGCGGCCGTGGTGTCCTGGCCGGCACTGGTCCGCCGCGGCACCCTCGGCCGGGCCATTGGCCGACGGGCGCGTCACAACGGCGAATCCAGGGGGTACGAAACCGCGGACCGCCGCGTCGCCCGCACCGCCATACGCTGGCTCACCACGTTCGACCCGGACGTCCTGTTCGTGTACTTCGGCGCCACCGACGAGGCCGGCCACGCCACGGGCCCCCTCTCCCCCGCCTACGATCACGCCCTCCTCGCCCAGGACGCGCACCTGGGACGGCTGCTGGAGACGATCGACGCCCGGCGCTCGGATCCCGGGCGCGCCGGGGACCGCTGGACCGTGCTGGTGACCACGGACCACGGTCATCTCGACACCGGCGGCCACGGCGGTGACACCCGCGCCGAACGGGAGGTGTTCGTGATCCTCGCCGAGCCCGGCATGCCCGGCGGCACCCGGCTCGACACACCCCGTCTCATCGACATCGCCCCCACGGTCCTGGACCGTCTCGGCATCCCCGTCGACCCCGCCTGGGGTCTGCGGGGCAGTGTCCTGCCCCGCCCCACCGCACCGACTCCGGAATGGTCATGACCGACGCATCTCTCGATCCCCTGCTCGCCCTGCGCCCCTGGGAGGCGCCCGAGGTCACCTCTTGGCGGCGTCTGCCGATGAACGCCGTCGACCGGCGGGCCGGGGCCGTCTCCCTCGACGGCGACTGGCGCTTCCAGTTGCTGCCCGCGCCGGACGCCCCGCTCGGGGAGGTCTGGTCGTCGTCGTACGTGCCCGGCGTGTGGACCATGCAGGGCACGGACGACCTGCCCCGCTACCTGAACATCCGCATGCCGTTCGCCGAGTTCCCGCCCGAGGTGCCCGCGGCCAACCCGACCGGCGTGTACGAGCGGACGGTGGACGTGCCGGCCGAGTGGACCGGGCGGCGGATCGTGCTCCAGGTGGGGGCCGCCGAGAGCGTGCTGCTGGTGCATGTGGACGGGCGGCCCGTCGGGGTCTCCAAGGACTCCCATCTGGCCGCCGAGTTCGATCTGACGCCGGTGCTGCGTCCCGGGGAGCGGGCCATTCTGCGCCTGACCGTCGTGAAGTGGTCGGACGCCTCGCACATCGAGGACCAGGACCACTGGTGGCACGGCGGGATCACCCGCTCGGTGCTGCTGTACGCGCGGGACCCGCTGCATCTCGCGGACGTGGCCGTGCGGGCCCGGCGGGACGGCGACCTGCGCGTGGACTGCCGGGTGCGGGACACCGGCGGGGCGCTGCCCGAGGGCTGGTACGTCAGCGGGGAGCTGGACGGGCACCTGCTCACCCAGGACGCGGAGTTCGACCGCGCCAACGCCGAGGACGAGCGCGTCTCCGACTTCCTCGGCGAGGCCCGGCTGCGCGCCGCCGTACCGGACGTGCGCACCTGGACCGCCGAGACTCCCGAGCTGTACGGCCTGACCGTACGGCTGCATCGCGCCGACGGCACGGTCGCCGACACCTCGCACCACCGGATCGGCTTCCGCGACGTCGAGGTCTCCGGCCGGGACCTGCTGGTCAACGGCGAGCGCGTGTTCATCCGGGGCGTCAACCGGCACGACTTCCATCCGCTGACCGGCCGGACGGTGTCGTACGACGACATGCGCGCCGATCTCGTCCTGCTGAAGCGGTTCGGCTTCAACGCGATCCGCACCGCGCACTACCCGAACGACCCGTCCCTGTACGACCTGGCCGACGAGCTCGGCTTCTACGTCGTCGACGAGGCCGACATCGAGTCCCACGACCACGCGCACGAGGTCGCCGACGACCCGCGCTATCTGGGCGCCTTCGTCGACCGGGTCGCGCGGATGGTGCTGCGGGACAAGAACCACCCCTCGGTCATCATCTGGTCGCTGGGCAACGAGTCCGACTACGGCGCCAACCACGACGCGGCGGCGGGCTGGATACGCCGGCACGACCCGGCCCGGCGGCCCGTGCAGTACGAGGGCGCCGCCAAGCTCGGCTGGGCCGATCCGGACCTGGCCTCCGACATCGCCTGCCCGATGTACGCGCCCCTCCAGGACTGCCTGGCGCACGCCATGTCCGGGACCCAGACCAAGCCGCTCATCCAGTGCGAGTACTCGCACGCCATGGGCAACAGCAACGGCACGCTGGCCGACCATTGGGAGGCCATCGAGGCCACCCCGGGTCTTCAGGGCGGGTTCATCTGGGAGTTCTGGGACCACGGCATCCTCCAGCGTGTGAACGACGGCAGACCGGCCGGGCGTGGGGGCGCCGGGCTCTATGACAACGGTGTCGCCGCGCCCGGGCATCGCTGGGCGTACGGCGGCGACTTCGGGGAGAGCGACCACGACGGCGCCTTCATCGCCGACGGGGTGGTCTTCCCCGACCGCACCCCCAAGCCCGTGATGTTCGAGCACCGGGAGATCGCCGCGCCGGTGCGGATCGAGTGCTTCCGGCACGAGGGCATCGTCCTCGGCAACCATCAGCACTTCCGCGGCCTGGACTGGCTGTCCGGTGAGTGGGAGCTGTCCCTCGCCGACGGCGGCACCCTCACCGCTCCCGCCGAGCTGCCCGATCTGCGGCCGGGCGAGACGGCCGCCGTGCCGCTGCCGTTCGAGCTGCCGGAGGACGGCGGCGAGGCATGGCTGACCCTGCGCGTCACGACGGCCCGGGACGAGGCCTGGGCGCCGCGCGGAACGGTCGTGTGCCTGCCGCAGGTGCGGCTGCGGGCGGCGGAACCGGTGCGGCACACCCCGGTCTCGAACCGGCCGGTCGAGGTCGACGAGGACGGGCTGCTGGTCCATCCGCTGCTGGCGGCCGCGCCCACGCTGTCCCTGTGGCGGGCGCCCACCGACAACGACGAACTGGGCGGGATGGCGGGCCGCTGGCGGGACTGGGGGCTGGACGCGCCCACCCGGAAGGTCGTCGCCGTTCGGCGTGACCCGGGACGGGTCGCCGTGGTCGCCGACCTTCTCTGCCCGGGCGGCACCGTCCGGCACGAGCAGGTGTTCACGGCCGTCGAGGGCGGGCTCCTGGTGGAGGAGAGCGCCGAGCTGCCCGAGGCGCTGGACGACGTGGCCCGGGTCGGGTCGGTCTTCGAGACGGTCGCCGGGCTGAACCTGCTGGAGTGGTTCGGGCAGGGCCCGTGGGAGTCGTATCCGGACCGGGGCGCGGGCGCGCCCGTGGGCCACCACGGTCTGCCGGTGGACGAGCTGTTCACGCCCTATCTGCGGCCGCAGGAGAGCGGCGGGCGGCACGGCGTACGGCGGTTCACGCTCTCCGCGCCGGACGCCACCGGGCTGGCGGTGCGGCTGGACCAGCCGTGCCAGGTGTCCGTGACCCGCCATCGCGCGGCCGACCTCGCCTCGGCCGCGCATCACGACGAACTGGTGCCGCGTGCCGGGTGCGTGGTGCACATCGACGCGGCGCACCGCGGGCTGGGCACGGCGTCGTGCGGGCCCGACACCTTCGCTTCCTATCTCGTCGCGGCAGGCGTCCATCGCTGGAGCTGGACGCTGCGCGTTCTCTGAGTTCCTCTCCTTCTTCCTCTCCTCCTCTGTCACCTCATGGAGCACCCGTGTGCACTTCGCATGACCACGGCCTGGGCGAGGCGCCCCAGGCCGGTGCCGGAAGACGCAGTTTCCTTCGTGCCACCGCGCTGCTCGGCGCGACCGCCACGGCGGCGGCCGCGCTGCCGGCCGTCACCGCCGCGGCGGCGCCGTCGAGTTGGCGTCCCGATCCGCACAGCCGCCGCTTCACGCTCGCCGTGATGCCGGACACCCAGTACCTCTTCGACGGGCCGAGCATCGACAAGGCGCCGGTCGAGGCGTCGCTGCGCTATCTGCTGGAGCACGGCAAGGAGGAGAACCTCGTCTTCCTGTCCCATCTCGGGGACCTCACGCAGAACGGCGCGAAGGAGGAGTTCGCGGCGATCGGCGAGGCGTTCCGGCTGCTGGACCGGCGGGGCGTCGGCTACAGCGTCCTGGCCGGCAACCACGACGTGAAGTCGTCGACGACCGATCAGCGGGGTGCGACGCCGTACCTGGACGCCTTCGGGCCGCGGCGGTTCAAGGGGAAGCCGACGTTCGGCGGCGCCTCCCCGGACGGCTACAACACCTTCCACCTGTTCACGGCGGGCGGCCGGGAGTGGCTGGTGCTGGCGCTGGACTGGCGGCTGTCGCCGCAGGGCTACGCGTGGGCCATGGAGGTCATGGCACAGCACCCGAAGACGCCGGTGATCCTCACGACGCACGAGCTGGTCGTCGAGGACGGCTCCCTGTCGGAGTACGGGCAGCAGCTGTGGGACCAGTTGGTCGAGGAGCACGACCAGATCTTCCTCACCCTCAACGGGCACTACTGGCCGGCCGCCCGCGCGACGCGGAAGAACGCGGCCGGGCACGACGTCCATCTGCATCTGACGAACTACCAGAACCGCTACTTCGGCGGCGCGGCGATGATCCGCCTCTACCGCTTCGACCTGGACCGGAACGTGATCGACGTGGAGACGGTCTCCCCGTGGATCCTGGGCCGGGCCAAGAAGGGTCTCAACGAGCTGGAGCGGCAGGAGATGGAGCTGAGCGGCGACGCCGACCGGTTCTCCGTCGAGATCGACTTCCGGAAACGATTCTCCGGCTTCGCGCCCGTGCCCGCCCGGCCGGCCCGGCCCGTCTCGAAGCTGCTGCTGCCGGGCACGATGGCGTACTGGCGCTTCGACAAGCCGTCGGACGGAACCGTCCGCGACCAGTCCGGGCGCGGCAACGACCTCTCCCTGGTCACGGTGGGCGGCGGCTCCCTGGGCTGGTCGGCGGACCACCACCCCGACCAGCCGGGCCACGGCAGCCTGGAGTTCCAGGGCTTCAAGTCGCCGCTCAAGGGCGCCTATCTGCGCACGGTCGACGGTGCCCCGCTCAACGCCGCCACCTTCGAGGACGGTTACACCATCGAGGCGTTCTACCGTCTGCCCGCCGACTGGGACCCGGACCACAACGCCTGGTCGGGCCTGGTCTCGCGCACGGGCACGGGCGGCGCCGCGGGCAAGACGGCCGACGACCCGGACGAGCCGCTGGCCACGCTGTCGCTGTCCAACGACCGTGAGCCGCAGTGGGCGATGCGCCCGCTCAACCAGCAGGGCATCGCCACCAACTGGGCTCAGGAGACCCCGCTGGAGACCTGGTGGCATCTCGCGGTCGTCAACGACGGCGAGCACAGCACGCTGTATGTCGAGGGCTGCCCGGTGCTGCGCAATCCCAAGGCGGCCTCCGTCGGCATCACCTCCGTGGGACTGCCGTGGCTGCTGGGCGGCTACGAGTACGGCGGCAAGATCGACCAGATCTTCCACGGCCGGCTCGGCGACGTCCGGATCGTCGCCCGGGCGCTGCCCGTCACCTCCTTCATGAACCACTGAGATCCCGAAGGGCTTGTCGATCATGACCGAGCAGCAGCTGCCCGCCTGGGCCGATCCGTCCGTCTCCCCCGCCGCCCTCGATCCGCAGGGCGTCTCCCGCCGCGGGCTCCTGCGCCGCGCGGGCCTGTTCGGCGCCGCGTTCGCCCTGGGCTCGGCGGCGACAGCCCAGACCCCCGCCCTGGCCGCCGGTGACCGACGGCTGGGCGGCGAGGACCCGCGCCTCGCCTACCTCGTCGGCGACCACCACATCCACACCGTCTACAGCCATGACGCCAAGTACACGTTCTCCCAGCTGGCCGCCGCGGGCGCGAAGTACGGCCTGGACTGGATGGTGTTCACCGAGCACTCCAACTTCGGGCACGCCGACCACGGAGCCGCGTTGGAGCACAAGGAGATCCTGAAGGCGCGTGCCGACAACCCGCGCCAGCTGATCTTCCAGGGCCTGGAGTGGTACATCCCGGCCGCCGAGCACTGCACGGTGTTCACCACACCCGGCCGGCACGAGGTCGACCTGCTCACCCGCTTCGAGCGCGCCTACGACGGCAAGCTGCTCGGCTACGACAAGGGCGGCCCCGCCGACGCGGACACCGCCCGCAACGAGGCCCACGCCGTCAAGGCGCTCAAGTGGCTGTCCCAGCAGCGCCGTTCGGGCTACGTCGACGACGTCCTGGTCCTCGCCAACCACCCCCTGCGCCTCGGGATCGACTCCCCGCACGAGATGCGCGCCTGGCGGGACGCTGCGCCCGAGATCATGATCGGCATGGAGGGCGCGCCCGGCGCCCAGGGCGCCGCCATCCCCGGCTGGCGGGGTGCCACCTCGATACGCGGCGAGTACGAGAACAAGCCGTCCGCGCAGTCCTGGCCCGGCTACCCGGCGGACGCCTATCTGACGTACGGCGGCTTCGACTGGGCGACCGCGACCGTCGGCGGCCTGTGGGACTCGATGCTCGCCGAGGGGCGGCTGTTCTCGATCACCACCAACTCCGACGCCCACCGGATCGTCTTCGACACCTGGAAGAACGGCGACTGGCCGGCCGGGCAGAACTTCGACAACACCGGCAAGCTGCCCGACCCGGTGAACACCGACACCCCGCAGCCGGGCAGCGACTTCTGGCCCGGCCAGTTCAGCCGCACCCACGTGGGCGTGACGCGCTACGGCTACCGCGCGGTCATGGCGGGCCTGCGCGCGGGCCGGGTCTGGCTGGACCACGGGCATCTGCTCGACGGGCTCGACGTCCGGGTCAAGCGGGACCGCGACGCCGGTCGCGGCGTCACCCTGGGCGGCCGGCTGCGCGTCCGCAAGGGCGAGAGAATCAGCCTCTACGTCACCGTCACGACCGCCTCCCGCCCCAACGCGCAGGGCATCCTGCCCGAGCTCCGGCACGTCGACGTGATCCGGGGCACGGTGCGGGGCCCCGTCACCGACCGGGACACCTGGAAGGCGCCGGACACCAAGGTCGTACACACGAAGGACGTCAGCGGCCGCAAGGGGACGTACACGCTGCGCATCCCGCTCACCGCCGGGGACGAGTCCTTCTACGTCCGGCTGCGCGGCAGCGACGGCAACCGGAACGGCACCGGCTACCTCGGTGCCTCGGTCGACCCGCACGGGCCGGTCCCGCACGAGCCCGGGAACGGGGACCCGTGGGCGGACACGTGGTTCTATTCCAACCCCGTGTTCGTCGATGTCGAGGGTGCCTGACTCCGGGTACCAGCAGGTCACGGAGTGATCCGGCGGAGGTACGGTGGGCCGCGTGACCGGTGAAGAGTCGCTGCGGCCCCAGTCCCTCATGCTGACGTTCCTGGGCGACCAGGTGCTCGGGCGTGACGTGTGCGTGTACTCGGGCAGCGTCATCGACGTGTTCGCCCGCGCCGGCATCGGCGAGCAGGCGACCCGCTCGACGCTGACCCGCATGGTGGGCCGTGACCTGCTGCGCCGCCAGCGTGAGGGCCGCCGGATGTACTTCGGGCTGACCGAGCGCTCGGAGGCGGTGCTGCGCGACGGCGAGCGGCGCATCTGGCAGACCGGCGCCGTCAACCGGCACTGGGACGGCACCTGGACCCTGCTCGGCTTCTCCCTGCCCGAGTCCTGGCAGCGCCAGCGCCACGACCTGCGCTCCCAGCTCACCTGGAGCGGCTTCGGACCGCTGTTCAACGGCCTGTGGATCGCCCCGGGCGAGGTCGACGTGTCGGCGCTGGTGGCCGAACTCGGCCTGTCCGCCCATGTGAAGGTCTTCCGGGCCCACGCGGACACCGGCATGGACATCGGCCAGATGATCGAGGAGACCTGGGAGCTGTCCGACCTGGCCGGGCACTACGAGGCGTTCGTACGGCGCTGGCAGCCCTGGGAGGACGACCTGCCGGACGCCGACGACGCCCTCGTGCTGCGCCTGCGCCTGCAGACCGAGTGGCTGCGCATCGTCCGGCGCGACCCGCGCCTGCCCGTCAAGCACCTCCCGGACGACTGGCCGGCGGACCGGGCCGAGAAGACGTTCCGGGCGGTGCACGACCGGCTGTCACCGCTCGCCCGTGACGCCTCGGAACGCCTGCTCGACCTGGTGCCGGCGCGCGCACGTACGTGACCTACGCCAGAAGGATGACCGACATATCGCGACTGGAACCTGATTCGGACACTCGGGGCACCCCAAGGCGCGACTGTCTGTAACGCTCCAGCCAGGGACGGCGAAGCCGCAGTGGCCGCCGTCGTCTGAAAGGGCGTACGTGTACACAATCATCGCCGTGGTCTGCGTTGTCTGCTTCGTCGTCGCGCTCGCTGTCGCGGCCTGGCGCTGGCAGCAGCCCGTCTACAAATTCACCGGTCTGGGTGTGTCCGCCGCAACCCTGGCCGTGGCTGTGGTGGTTCCCACGCTCAACTGGAAGGACTCCGGTGACAGCACACCCGGCGACGCGAAGTCCTTCGACATCACCCTCTCGGTGGAGGACAACACAGATGTCGACCTGTGCCTGAGGGGGGTACGGGGAACCGGTCGAGCGGCTGAGGGTGAGGCCATGGCCCTGCTGGTCCGTGGCCTCAGCGATGCGCAGTACTACCTCGCCCATCACATCCCGGACGACGAGGACTGGGGTGTCCCCCGGTTCCAGGTCGGTGCGGTCAAGACGAAAGCAGGTACCCTGTACGAACTGGTCATCTGGAGGTTCGACGCCGAGATGGCGGGCGTGGCCAGGCATCTCACGAAGGCTCAGTTCAAGAGCCGTCCTCCCGGGGTCCACGAGGTTGCCCGTCGCAAGGTGATCCGCAAGGCGGCCACCGAGAAGGACGTGTGCTGACATGCATCGCGCCGGTCCCACGACCAGGACCGGCACGAAGCGGTCGACCGGGCCGGAGGCCGCCGCCGACGGCGGTCAGGCGTAGAACCGCGACAGGCTCTGCAGCACCGCCGCCGGCTTGGTGGCGCCCTCGATCTCGATGGCTCCCTCGACGGTGATCTGCGCGCCTCCCGGTACGTCCTCGACCTCGGCGAGCCTGGCCGTCAGGCGGATGCGGGAGCCCACCTTCACGGGGGAGGGGAAACGCACCTTGTTGAGGCCGTAGTTGACCTTCGTCGTCACTCCCTGGACGTCCAGCAGTTCGGTGAACAGCGGGATGAAGAGGGAGAGCGTGAGGTAGCCGTGTGCGATGGGGGCGCCGAAGGGGCCCTCCTTGGCCTTCTCGGGGTCCACGTGGATCCACTGGTGGTCCCCGGTCGCGTCGGCGAAGGTGTCGATCCGCTCCTGTGTGACCTCGATCCACTCGCTGGTGCCGAGGTCGCTGCCCGCGAGCTTCTTCAGTTCGACGAGACCGTTGACGGTGATGCTCATACAGCTTCCTTCGCTAGGAGTCGGTGCCGTAGCGCTTGCGCACGCGGGACTTGAGGAGTTTTCCGGAGGCGGTGCGCGGCAGTTCGTCCGCGACCACCACCGACTTCGGGATCTTGTACTTGGCGAGGCGTCCCGCGAGCGACGCGAGCACCTCGTCGGGATCGAGCGCGGTGCCCTCGCGGGGGACGACGACCGCGCGGGGCACCTCGCCCCACTTGTCGTCCGCGACGCCGATGACCGCGCATTCGACGATGTCCGGGTGGGCGAGGAGCTGGTCCTCGATCTCGGCGGGGTAGATGTTCTCCCCGCCGGAGATGATCATGTCCTTGATGCGGTCGACGATGTGGACGTAGCCGTCCTCGTCGACCTGGGCCGCGTCGCCGCTGCGGAACCAGCCGTCCACGAAGGACGCGGCCGTCTCCTCGGGCAGCCCCCAGTAGCCGGGCATGACGTGCGGTCCGCGCACCACGACCTCCCCGACCTCGCCGACGTCGACCGGCGCGAGGTCCGGCCGTACGACGCGTACGTCGCTGAAGAAGTGCGGTACGCCCGCCGAGCCCGCCTTGCCGACGGCGTGCTCGGCGTCGAGGAACAGCGTGCCGGGCGCGGCCTCGGTCATGCCGTAGCCCTGGAGGAAGGTGAGGCCGCGCTCCTGGTAGGCGGCGATCAGCGGGGTGGGGACGGGGGAGCCGCCGCAGGTCAGGATGCGCAGCGAGGAGAGGTCGGCCCCGGGCCAGCGCGGGTGCCTGGCCACCTGGTCGAACATCGTCGGCACGCCGAACATGAAGGTGATCCGGTGCCGCTCGATCAGATCGAAGGTGGCGTTCGGGTCGAAGGCCTCGACCAGGACACAGGCGCCGCCCTTCAGCAGGACCGGGAGCGTCAGCATGTTCAGGCCGGCGGTGTGGAACAACGGGGCGGAGACGAGGGCGCGTTCGTCGGCGATCAGGTCGGTGTCGACGAGGACGTTGACCGCGTTCCAGGTGAGATTGCCATGGGTGAGCATGGCGCCCTTGGGGCGGCCGGTCGTGCCCGAGGTGTACATGATGATGCAGGTGTCCTCGGCGCCGACCGGTTCGTCGACCGGATCCCCGGACGCCTCGGCGACGGCCCTCTCGTACTCCTCGCCGACCTCCAGGTAGACGCGTACGTCCGTGCTGCCGGGCAGTCCCGCGACCAGACCGGCGTGCGAGGGGCCGTAGACGAGGGCCTTGGCGCCGGAGTCGGCGAGCTGGTAGGCGATCTCGGGGCCGGCCAGACGGGTGTTGAGGGGGACGAAGACCGCACCGAGCGTGCCGGCGGCGAACAGGGTCTCCAGATAGGAGGGGTGGTTCGGGCCGAGGTAGGCGATCCGGTCGCCGCGCCGGATGCCCCTCTCGCGCAGGGCGTGGGCGAAGCGGGTGGTGCGGTCGTACAGGTCGGCGTAGGTACGGGTGGTGTCGCCGTGGATCAGGGCGGTGCGGTGCGGGGTCTTGCGGGCCCGGCGTGCGGGCCACGACCCCAGTCCCTCGTTGCGCATGTCACGCCCCTTACGGTTTCGTCAGCCCGAGCAGGCGGGCGGCGTTCTCCTTGAGGATCTTCGGCCGGACCTCTTCCTTGATCGTCAGCTTGCCGAAGTCGGCGAGCCAGCGGTCCGGGGTGAGGACGGGGAAGTCGGAGCCGAAGAGGACCTTGTCCTTCAGCAGGGTGTTCGCGTACTGCACGAGCTGCGGCGGGAAGTACTTCGGCGACCAGCCGGACAGGTCGATGTGCACACCCGGCTTGTGCGTGGCGACGGCCAGGGCCTCGTCCTGCCAGGGGAACGAGGGGTGCGCCAGGATGATCTTCAGATGCGGGAAGTCGGCGGCCACGTCGTCCACGTGGAGGGGGTTGGAGTACTTGAGGCGGATGCCGCCTCCGCCGGGTACTCCGGCGCCGATGCCCGTCTGGCCGGTGTGGAAGAGGGCGATGGTGCCCGTCTCCTCGATCACCTCGTACAGGTCGTACGCCACCGACCGGTCGTTGGGGAAGAAGCCCTGGATGCTGGGGTGGAACTTGAAGCCCTTCACCCCGCACTCCTCGACCAGGCGGCGGGCCTGCTTGACGCCCGCCTTCCCCCGGAAGGGGTCGATGGAGGCGAAGGGGATGAGGACGTCGGCGTTGGCGGCGGCCGCCTCGGCGACCTCCTCGTTGGGGACGGGCGGGGTGCCGGTGGCGGACTCGGCGTCGACCGTGAAGATCACGGCGGCCATCTTCCGCTCGCGGTAGTACGCGGCGGTCTCCTCCAGGGTCGGCTTCCGCTTGCCCTCGACCTTGAAGTAGGCGGAGGAGGCGTCGTGCAGGTCGTCGTCCAGGGAGGAGTGGCCCTTGGAGGACACCTCGGCATGGGTGTGGACGTCGATCGCGACGAGGTCGTCCGGGTTCATGGAGCGGTCCATCACGCCTCCGGGAACTTCGGCGCCGGGATGCCGACCGACTGGAGTTCGGCACCGACCGAGGTGGGCCAGGCGTCGGCCAGGGCGCCGGGGGTCCAGCCGCCGTCGGCGTACGCCGCCCTGATCTCCTGCGGATGCGACCAGAGTGCCACCTTGTCGCCGCCGATGCCGATGGCCTGGCCGGTGACGCCCCGGGCGGCCTCGGAGGCGAGGAAGGGGACCAGGGCCGCGCAGTCCTCCGGGGTGCCGAAGCCCTCGCCCTTGCGCAGGAAGTCCGGCAGCGGCTCGCCGCCGCGCATGGCCTCGATGTACGGGGCGAAGGCCGGGATCGTCTCGGTCATGGCGGTCGCGGCGACCGGCACGATCGCGTTGACGGTGATGTTCGCGCGGCCAAGCTCCATGGACCAGGTGCGGGCCATGGCGGCGATGCCGGCCTTGGCGGCGGCGTAGTTCGTCTGGCCGAAGTTGCCGCGCTGCCCGGCCGGGGAGCCGACCAGGATCAGCGAGCCGCCCTCGCCCTGCTCGCGCATCCGGACGGCGGCGGCGCGGGCGCAGGTGAAGGTGCCCTTGAGGTGGGTGGTGACCACCGCGTCGAAGTCCTCATCGGTCATCTTCCACAGCACCTTGTCGCGCAGGATGCCCGCGTTGGTGACGAGGACATCCAGCCGGCCGAACTCCTCGACCGCGCGGTTCACCAGCCGCTCCGCGGCCTCGGAGGTGCCGACCGGGACGACCTCGGCGACGGCCCGGCCGCCCGCTTCCGCGATGGACTTCACGGCGGCCTCGGCCACGGCCTCGTCCACGTCGTTGACCACCACGGACGCGCCGTGGGCGGCCAGGGCATGGGCGTAGGCGAGGCCGAGGCCCCGGCCGCTTCCGGTGACGACGGCGACCTTGCCGGAGAGATCGATGCTGGGCACGGGTGGGTCCCTTCACGAGCTGATGCGGGTGGTGCGGCTTCGAGATCGAAGCTAAGAGCAATAATTGTTGACGTCAATAGTTGTTGATGACCCACGGGTGCGAGATGCTGGAATCCCAGGAAGTACCGAGCACAGGGAGCCCGTCATCGCACGCCAGAACGTCACCCCGAAGCCCATCGACGCGCACGAGCCGTGGATGCGCGGGCTGCACGCCGACACGGGCTATCTGCTGTACCGCCTGGGCCTGCGCTCGGGGCAGCTCTTCAACGCCTGCCTCCAGGAGTCGGGCGTGCGGCTGCGCCACTACGCGGTGCTGCGCTTCCTCGCCACCACCGAGGGCGCCCTCCAGCGCGAGCTGAGCACCCGGCTCGGTTACGACCCGAGCGCGATCGTCGGCCTGGTCGACGACCTGGAGAAGCAGGGCTTCGCCGAGCGCCGCCCCTCCCCCGACGACCGCCGCAGCCGGATCGTCGTGCTGACCGAGAGCGGCCGCGCGTTCCTGCGCGACACCGACGAGGCCGGGCTGAGAGTGACGAACGAACTGCTGGGCCCGCTGGAGGAGGCCGAGCGGGAGACGCTGCACGCGCTGCTGCTGCGGATCGCGGAGGACGGCCTGAACTGATGTTGTGCAAATGATTGACTGCTGCACGATGGATGCATAACTTCACGGGCTATCCGAGACCCGTCCCCAGGGAGCTCCCCGTGCAGCCATCCCCCTCAGCCGCCCAACCCGCCCCGGATTCAAGGCAGTTGCGCCGCGTGGCCATCTCCGGCCTGCTCGGCACGACCGTCGAGTTCTACGACTTCCTCGTCTACGGCACGGTCGCCGCGCTGGTCTTCGGCGACCTGTTCTTCCCTCAGGCGGACCCGGCCGTCGGCACCATCGCGGCGTTCGGGACCTTCGCCGCGGGCTATCTCGCCCGCCCGCTCGGCGGCATCGTCTTCGGCCACTTCGGCGACCGGATCGGACGCAAGTCGATGATGCTGCTGACCATGGTCCTGATGGGCCTGGGCAGCTTCCTCATCGGCCTGCTGCCCACCTACGACGCGATCGGCGTCTGGGCCCCGATCCTGCTCGTCGCGCTGCGCGTCGTGCAGGGCATCGCGATCGGCGGCGAGTGGGGCGGCGCGATGCTGATGGTCGTCGAGCACGCCGAGCGCACGCAGGGCTCCCGGCGCGGCCTGTGGTCCAGCTTCACCCAGCTCGGTGCCCCGCTCGGTTCGGTGCTGTCGGCCGGTGTGGTCACCCTCGTCGCCGGGCTGCCCGACGACGACTTCCGCTCCTGGGGCTGGCGGGTGCCGTTCCTGCTGAGCATCGTGCTGCTGGCCGTCGGCCTGTTCGTGCGCCTCAAGGTCGCCGAGAGCCCGCTGTTCGCGCAGGCCAGGCGGGAGCCGGTGGACAAGCCGCCGATCGTGGAGGTGCTGCGCCGCCCGAAGCCCGTGCTGCTCGCCGCGTGCGTCGGCATCGGGGCGTTCACCACCCAGTCGCTGCTGACGAGCTTCATGATCTCCTACGCCGTCGACGAGGGGTACACCCGGCCGCAGGTGCTGACCGCGGTGACCGTCGCCTCCTGTGTGGCCCTCGCCGTCCTGCCCGCCGCGTCCGCGCTGTCGGACCGGGTCGGCCGCCGGCCCGTGGTGCTCGCCGGTGCCATCGCCTCGGCCGCGCTCGCCTTCCCCGTGCTGGCCCTGGTCGACTCGGGCTCCCCCGGCCTGCTCGTCCTCGCGCTCGCGCTCGGCCACGGTGTCGCCCAGTCCACGATGTACGGGCCGCTCGGGGCCCTGCTCACCGAGATGTTCGGCACCCGCGTCCGCTACACCGGCGCCTCCCTCGGATACCAGGCGGCCACCCTGGTCGGCGCCGGATTCTCCCCGCTGATCGCCGGCAGCCTCCTCGCCTCCTACGGGGGCGGCAGCACGCCCGTCTCGCTGCTGCTGTGCGTCGGCGCCGCCATCACCGCCGTCACCGTGTGGCGGCTGCGCGAGACACACGCGGACGCCCTGGACTCCCCCGCCGCCACCCCCACTCTGGAAGGAACCCCGCGTTGAGGATCCGCCTCGCTTTGCTGACCACCTGCCTGTCCCTGGCAACGGCCCTGCCCGCGCAGGCCGCCGACGCCGGCGACAGCCATCTGGAGGGCAAGCTCCCCTCCGGCGCCGCGTACGTGATGGACGTACCCGCGTCCTGGAACGGCACGGTGCTGCTGTACAGCCACGGCTACAGCCCGGCCGGGGCCCCCAACCCGGCCCAGAACACGCCGGGTTCGGCGGCCCGGGACAAGCTGCTGGCCGAGGGCTACGCCCTGATCGGCTCCTCGTACGCGACCAACGGCTGGGCCATCACCGAGGCGGTCCCCGACCAGCTCGCCACGCTGGACCTGTTCACCGAGAAGTTCGGGGCGGCCCGGCGGACTCTGGCCTGGGGCACCTCTTACGGCGGCTTCGTCACCACCACGCTTGCCGAGCGGCACGCCGACCGCTTCGACGGTTCGCTGTCGATGTGCGGGCTGGTGCAGGGCGGCGTCGCCAACTGGAACAGCACCCTGGACCCGGTGTTCGCACTGCGCACCCTGCTCGCCCCGGGCTCCGGCATCCGGCTGGCGGGATTCGCCGACCAGGCGGAGGCGGTCGCCGCCGGGAAGTCGCTCACCACGAAGGTCGACGCCGCCCAGCAGACCCCCGAGGGCCGGGCCCGGATCGCCCTCGCGGCGGCTCTGCACAACATCCCCGGCTACAACGACGCCTCGCAGCAGAAGCCGGGCCCCACCGACTGGGGCACCCAGCAGTCCAACCAGTTCACCGCCGTCCGGGGACTCCTCCAGATGCCCGCCTTCAGCTGGCGGCAGGAGGCCGAGAGCCGGGCGGGCGGCAACCCGTCCGGGAACACCGGCGTCGACTACACCGCCATGCTCGCCCGGTCCCCGCTGTACAAAGAGGTGACCGAGCTCTACAAGGAGGCGGGACTGTCCTTGCGCACCGACCTCTCGGCCCTCGGCCGGGCACCCCGGATCTCCGCCGACCCCTCCGCCGTGGGGTGGATGCGAAACACCAGCGTGCTCTCCGGCCGGCTCACCGACCCCCAGCTCAACATCCACACGACGGGTGACGCGCTGATCCCGGTGCAGGCCGAGAGCGCCTATCGGCGGGCGGCCACGGCCGGCGGATCCGCGGGGCTGCTGCGCCAGGCGTACGTCGACGGCCCCGGCCACTGCACCTTCACCCCCGGCGAGACGCTGGCCGCCCTGGACGCCCTGGAGGACCGCCTGGACACGGGCCGCTGGGACGTGTCGCCCGGCGCGCTCAACTCCCGTGCGGGGCAGGAGGACCCGACGACCGCGGCCCGCTATGTTCCCTACCACCCGACCGCCTACCCCCGCCCCCACGACCTCGCCCACCCGGGAGACAACCGGCCATGACCGGCCCCACCGCGCCCGACCGGCTGCTGTCCGTGCTCGCGGCCTTCGACCACGAGCACCCGGCGCTGTCCCTGACGGACATCAGCCGGCGGGCCGGGCTGACCCTGACCACCACCCACCGGCTGGTGGGCGCGCTCACCGAGTGGGGCGCCCTGGAGCGGGACGAGTCCGGCGTTTACCACGTCGGGCTCCGGCTGTGGGAGCTCGCCGCGCTGGCGCCGCGCGGCCTCGCCCTGCGGCAAATCGCGCTGCCGTACCTGGAGGATCTGTACGAGGCCACGCACGAGAACGTGCAACTGGCCGTGCGGGACGGGTCCGACGTCGTCTACATCGAGTGGCTCTCGGGCCGCTCGGCCGTCGGCGTGCACATACGCGTCGGCGCCCGCTGGCCGCTGCACGCCACCGGCGTCGGGCTCGCCCTGCTGGCCCACGGCGCCCCGGAGCTGCAGAAGGAGTACTGCGCGGGCGAACTCGCGTCCTTCACGCCGTACACGATCACCGAACCGGCGCGGCTGCGGCGGGAACTGGCCGAAGTGCGCCGCACCGGCGTCGCGGTGAGTGACCGTCAGGTCACGGAGGACGCCCTGTCGGTGGCGGCGCCGATCCGGGCGGCGGACGGCACGGTGACCGCCGCCGTGTCCATCGTGGTGCCCCATGCCGACGCCCAGGTGCCCGTGCTGGCCCCCGCGGTGCGGGTGGCGGCGCGGGGGATCTCACGGGCCCTGGGGTGGCAGCCGGAGCGGGCCCGGGGTGGACTCGGCGGTTTCCCAGCAGCGGCTTGCCCGTGAAGCGGTCGCCGAGGTAGGTGTTCCGCTGGGTGGGGACCCGGGCGGCGCAGCATGTCTACTGGCCGACTCCGATCAAGCTTGCGTTCGCCAGGCATCTGACCTTCCACAAGAACCACTTCTGCTTCGAGCGCCGGTGGTACGGCCTCTACGATCCGGCTTTCGCCTGACGCCCCCGTTCAAGCTGTGCACTCATCGACCGGCCCGTACTTTTCCCGGCTTTACCTCTTGACGACCCGGGGGACGTGGAGCACATTGGCGGCACTTTGAGAGCGCTCTCACCCCTCCACTCGAGAGGCATCCCCCCATGAGCGATACCTCCCGCGCCTCGCACAGACGCCGCCCGCTGCGGCGGGCGTTCGTCGCCGTCGTCAGCACACTCGGTCTGGCGGCAGCCGCCACGACGGCCGCCACGCCCGCCGCGAACGCCTCCGCTCCGCCGCCCCCGTCGGGCTGGACGCAGCTGTTCGTGGACGACTTCAACGGCGCCGCCGGCAGCGGCGTCAACACGTCCAACTGGCAGTACGCCACCGGCAAGGGCTACCCGGGCGGTCCGGCCAACTGGGGCACGGGCGAGATCGAGACGATGACGAGCAGTGCGGACAACGTCTCGCTCGACGGCAGCGGCAACCTCCGCATCACCCCCCGGCGGGACGCCGCGGGGAACTGGACCTCCGGCCGCATCGAGACCAACCGCACCGACTTCCAGCCCCCGGCCGGCGGCACACTCCGTGTCGAGTCGCGTATCCAGGTGCCGAACGTCACCGGGGCCGCGGCGAAGGGCTACTGGCCCGCCTTCTGGATGCTGGGCGCCCCGTACCGCGGCAACTACTGGAACTGGCCGGCCGTCGGCGAGCTGGACATCATGGAGAACACCCAGGGCATGAACACGGTGTTCGCGACCATGCACTGCGGCACCTCGCCGGGCGGCCCCTGCAACGAGACCAGCGGTATCGGCAGTTCGACCACCTGCCAGGGCACCAGCTGCCAGGCGGGCTTCCACACCTACCGGATGGAGTGGGACCGCTCGACCAGCGTCGAGGAGATCCGCTTCTACCTCGACGGCACCAACTTCCACACCGTGCGCGCCAACCAGGTCGATGCGACGACCTGGCGGAACGCCACCGACCACGGTTTCTTCGTCATCCTGAACGTCGCGATGGGCGGCGGCTTCCCGGACGCGTTCGGCGGCGGCCCGGACTCCGGGACACAGCCGGGCCACGCCATGGTCGTCGACTACGTCCAGGTGCTGTCGTCGGGCGGGGGCACCACTCCCCCGCCGACCGGCAACCGCGACGCCTACTCCGCCATCCAGGCCGAGTCCTACGACGGCCAGTCCGGGGTGAGCACCGAGACGACGACCGACTCCGGCGGCGGCCAGAACGTCGGCTCGCTGGCCAACGGCGACTGGCTGCACTTCAAGGGCGTGAACTTCGGCTCCACCGCTGCCCGGCAGTTCAGCGCCCGGGTCGCCAGCGGCGCGGCCGGCGGCGTCAGCGGACTGGTCGAGGTGCGGCTGGACAGCCGTGGCAACGCGCCCGTCGGGAGTTTCTCGGTGGGCGGCACCGGAGGCTGGCAGTCCTGGCGGACGATTCCGGCGAACATCAGCTCCGTGACGGGCACGCACGATGTGTATCTCACCTTCACCAGCGGTCAGCCACAGGACTTCGTGAACGTCAACTGGTTCACCTTCGGGCGCTGACGAATCTCGGCAGGGGGCTCCACGCGCGCGTGGGGCCCCTTTGCGCTGCCCTCAGCGCAGGTCCGCCCGGAACGCCGCCGGGGTCTGGTCCGTGTGCTGGTGGAAGAACTTGGAGAAGTTCGCGGCGTCGGGGAAGCCGACCGCCGCGCCGACCCGGCCGATCGGCAGGTCGGTGTGGGCGAGGAGCCGTTTGGCCTCCAGGACCACGCGCTTGTCGATGAAGGCCTTGGGGGTGTCACCGGTGGCGGCGCGGACCGCGCGGACCAGGGTGCGGCGGGAGTAGCCGAGGGCGTCGGCGTAGGCGCTGACACTGTGGTTGGTGGCGAAGTCCCGCTCCACGGCGTCCCGGAAGAGGGTGAAGGTGGAGTCCGACTGCCGGCGTACCGACTCCGCCGAACTCGCGGCGAGATGGGCGAGCCGCAGCAGAAACGCCGTCAGCGAGTGGCGCAGGACGGCGGTGTGCAGGCTGAGCGGCAGCGTGGCCGTGTCCTCGTACTCGCGCCGCAGGTGTTCGAGCGCGGCGCGCAGACCGGCGAGCTCGGCCGGGTCGGGACGCAGCAGCGGCGGCAGGTCGTAGCGGTACAGGCCGGTGGCCTCCACGGTCGCGCGGGGCAGGAAGCCCGGCTGCATGGTCAGCACCGTTCCGCGGTACTCGCTCGTCCGCGAGAAGCGGTGGACCTGCCCCGGGCGGATCCACAGCAGGTCCCCGGCCCCGGCCTCGTGCTCGGTGAAGTCGACCATGTGCCGGACCGGGCCCTCGGCGAACAGCATCACGACATGGAAGTCGATGCGGTGCACGCGCTCCAGCGGCGCGTCGGCGTGCCAGGTTCGGCCGGTGCCCATCGGGCCGACCTGCATGCCGACACCGCCGACGCTCAGCTCGACCGGAAAGGGGAACGTTCTGATCCCGTCGCCGCCTCGGATGGTTCCATCCGCCATGTCTGCCATATCCGCCATGTCCGCCTCGCGCCGACCCGTTCGCGCCCCGCGCCGCCTCCGGGTGTCCCACTTTCACCACACCCTGGCACACGGCGACCTTCCGTCGAAAAAGTCAGACTTTTAATTTTGAACACGTCAGACCAGCCACTTCGCTCCGATCGAGGACTTCTTGAAGATGAGCACGCAGACAGCGGACAGCGCGGACAGGTTCGAATGGACCCAACTCGACCGGCGTGCCGTCGACACCGCCCGTCTGCTGGCGGCGGACGCCGTGCAGCGGGTCGGCAACGGCCATCCCGGCACCGCGATGAGCCTGGCACCGGCCGCCTACACGATCTTTCAGAAGGTGATGCGGCACGACCCCGCCGACCCCGAGTGGGCCGGCCGTGACCGCTTCGTCCTGTCCCCCGGCCACACCTCGCTGACCCTGTACACGCAGCTGTACCTCGCGGGCTACGAGCTGGACCTGGACGACCTGAAGGCCTTCCGCACGCACGGTTCGAAGACGCCCGGCCATCCCGAGTACGGGCACACCGCGGGCGTGGAGACCACCACGGGCCCGCTCGGCCAGGGCGTCGCGAACGCGGTCGGCATGGCGATGGCCGCCCGTTACGAGCGCGGCCTGTTCGACCCGGACGCACCCGAGGGCGAGTCCCCCTTCGACCACACGATCTGGGCGATCGTCTCCGACGGCGACCTCCAGGAGGGCGTCTCCGCCGAGGCCTCTTCCCTGGCCGGGCACCAGAAGCTCGGCAACCTGGTCTTCCTCTACGACGACAACCACATCTCCATCGAGGGCGACACCGCGACCGCCTTCTCCGAGGACGTGCTCAAGCGGTACGAGGCGTACGGCTGGGATGTGCGGCGGATCGAGCCGCGGGAGGACGGCGACGTCGACGTGCACGCGCTGTACGCGGCGCTGAGGGCGGCTCAGGCCGAGACCGGGCGGCCCTCGATCATCGCGATGCGCACGATCATCGCCTGGCCCGCCCCGAACGCCCGGAACACGGAGGCCTCGCACGGCTCGGCGCTCGGCGAGGACGAGGTCGCCGCCACCAAGCGCCTCCTCGGCTTCGACCCGGAGCAGACCTTCGAGGTCACCGACGAGGTGCTGGCCCACACCCGCGGGGCCCTCGACCGGGGCGCCGAGGCGCACACCGCCTGGGACAAGCGGATCGCCGCCTGGCGCGGTGACAACCCCGAGCGCGCCGTCACCTTCGACCGCGTCAGCAAGGGCGAGCTGCCCGAGGGCTGGGAGAACGCCCTGCCGGTGTTCGAGCCGGGCAAGGCGGTCGCCACCCGGGCCGCGTCCGGCAAGGTCCTCCAGTCGCTCGGCTCGGTCGTCCCGGAGCTGTGGGGCGGCTCGGCCGACCTGGCCGGCTCGAACAACACCACCATCGACAAGACGTCGTCGTTCCTCCCGAAGGGCAACCCGCTGCCCCAGGCCGACCCGTACGGCCGGACGATCCACTTCGGCATCCGTGAGTTCTCCATGGCAGCGGAGATGAACGGCATCGCGCTGCACGGCAACACCCGGATCTACGGCGGCACCTTCCTGGTCTTCTCCGACTACATGCGCAACGCCGTCCGGATGTCGGCCCTGATGCAGCTGCCGGTGACGTACGTGTGGACGCACGACTCCATCGGCCTGGGCGAGGACGGCCCGACCCACCAGCCGGTCGAGCATCTGGCCGCACTGCGGGCCATCCCGGGCCTGAACGTCGTACGCCCGGCCGACGCCAACGAGACCGCGACCGTCTGGGCCGAGATCCTCCGGCGGCACACCACCGACCCGGCCCCGCACGGCCTGGCGCTCACCCGCCAGGGCGTGCCGACGTACGAGCCGAACCCGGACGCGGCGCGCGGCGGCTACGTCCTGACCGACTCCTCGACCGAGGTACCGGACGTGGTGATCATCGCCACGGGCTCCGAGGTGCAGCTCGCCGTCGCCGCCCGCGAGGCCCTGGAGGCCGAGGGGGTCGGCACCCGGGTGGTGTCGATGCCGTCGGTGGAGTGGTTCGAGGAGCAGCCTCGCGAGTACCGCGAGCGGGTGCTGCCGCCGTCCGTGAGGGCCCGGGTCGCGGTCGAGGCCGGTATCGGTCTGACGTGGCACCGGTTCGTGGGGGGCGCGGGACGCATCGTCTCCCTGGAGCACTTCGGCGCCTCCGCCGACGCCAAGACCCTGTTCGCCGAGTTCGGCTTCACCCCCGAGAACGTCGCCGCCGCCGCTCGTGAGTCCCTTACCGCGGCCCGTGGCTGATCCGACCGCCCGAAAGAAGATGATCACTGTGACCGAAGCGACCGCGAGCGCGGGAGCACTCAAGCGCCTCTCCGACGAGGGCGTGTCGATCTGGCTCGACGACCTGTCGCGCCGGCGGATCGAGTCCGGCAACCTGGCCGAGCTCGTCGCCACGAGGAACGTCGTCGGCGTCACCACCAACCCGTCCATCTTCCAGGCCGCCATCGGCTCCGGCGAGGGCTACGAGGCGCAGCTCGCCGACCTGGCGGTGCGGGGCGTCACGGTCGACGAGGCCGTGCGGATGATGACCACCGCCGACGTCCGCGCCGCCGCCGACGTCCTGCGGCCGGTGTACGACGCCACCGGCGGCCGGGACGGCCGGGTCTCCATCGAGGTCGACCCGCGCCTCGCCCACGACACGACGGCGACCGTCGCCGAGGCCCGGCAGCTGGCCTGGCTGGTGGACCGCCCCAATGTGATGATCAAGATTCCGGCGACGAAGGCGGGCCTGCCGGCGATCACCGAGGTGATCGGCGCGGGCATCAGCGTGAACGTGACGCTGATCTTCTCTCTGGAGCGCTACCGCGAGGTCATGGACGCCTATGTCGCCGGCCTGGAGAAGGCCCAGGCGGCCGGTCGCGACCTGTCGGCCATCCACTCGGTGGCGTCCTTCTTCGTCTCGCGCGTCGACTCCGAGATCGACAAGCGGCTGACGCTGCTGGGCACGGACGAGGCCCTGGCGCTGAAGGGCAGGGCGGCCCTGGCCAACGCGCGGCTCGCCTACGAGGCGTACGAGCAGGTCTTCGCCGGGGCGCGCTGGCAGGCGCTGGGCGGGGCCCGTGCGAACCGGCAGCGCCCCCTTTGGGCCTCCACCGGTGTGAAGGACCCCGCATACAAGGACACCCTGTACGTGGACGAACTGGTCGCCCCCGGCACGGTCAACACCATGCCGGAGGCCACGCTGAACGCCGTCGCCGACCACGGCGACGTCCAGGGCGACACGGTCTCCGGCGGCTACGCCCAGGCCCGCGCCGACCTGGCGGCCGTCGAGCGGCTCGGCATCCCGTACGACGAGGTGGTGCGGCAACTGGAGAACGAGGGCGTGGCCAAGTTCGAGGTGGCCTGGCAGGACCTGCTGGACGCGGTCACCAAGTCCTTGAACGACAAGGGAGTTGACGCGGAATGAGCGAGGGCATCCCCCAGACGGCCGAACAGGAGACCAAGGGGACCAAGGAGGAGAAGGAGGCCGTGACGGCCCAGGAGGCGGCCGGGGTCGAGCAGACCGGCGTGGACGGCACGGCCGCGGCCGCCGTCCCGCCCACGGAGTACACCGAGGCCGACTTCGTCAACCCTCTGCGCGACGCGCGCGACCGCCGGCTGCCCAGGATCGCGGGCCCGTCCGGGCTCGTCATCTTCGGTGTGACCGGCGACCTGTCCCGCAAGAAGCTGATGCCGGCCGTGTACGACCTGGCCAACCGCGGTCTGCTGCCGCCCGGCTTCTCGCTGGTCGGCTTCGCCCGCCGGGACTGGGAGGACCAGGACTTCGCGCAGGTGGTGCACGACGCGGTCCGTGAGCACGCCCGGACCCCGTTCCGTGAGGAGGTCTGGCAGCAGCTCGCCGAGGGCATGCGGTTCATCCCGGGCGACTTCGACGACGACACGGCGTTCAAGCAGCTGCGCTCCGCCGTGGAGGAGCTGGACGCCTCCCGGGGCACCAGCGGCAACTACGCCTTCTACCTCTCGGTGCCGCCGAGGTTCTTCCCGAAGGTCGTCCAGCAGCTGAAGAAGCACAAGCTGGCCGACCCTCCCGAGGGCTCCTGGCGCCGCGCGGTCATCGAAAAGCCGTTCGGGCACGACCTGGAGTCGGCCGAGGAGCTCAACGCGATCGTGCACGACGTGTTCGACCCGGAGCAGGTCTTCCGGATCGACCACTACCTCGGCAAGGAGACCGTCCAGAACCTCCTGGCGCTGCGCTTCGCCAACCAGATGTTCGAACCGATCTGGAACCGGTCGTACGTCGACCATGTGCAGATCACCATGGCCGAGGACATCGGCATCGGCGGCCGCGCGGGGTACTACGACGGCATCGGCGCCGCCCGTGACGTCATCCAGAACCATCTGCTCCAGCTGATGGCGCTCACCGCGATGGAGGAGCCCGCCGCCTTCGACGCGGCGTCGCTGCTCACCGAGAAGCTGAAGGTGCTCCGGGCCGTGCAATTGCCCGAGGACCTGGGGCTGAACACCGTGCGCGGGCAGTACGCGGCGGCCTGGCAGGGCGGCGCGAAGGTCGGCGGCTATCTGGACGAGGACGGCATCGACGCCTCGTCGAAGACCGACACGTACGCCGCGATCAGGCTCCAGGTGGACAACCGCCGCTGGGCGGGCGTCCCGTTCTACCTGCGCACCGGCAAGCGGCTCGGCCGCCGGGTGACGGAGATCGCGGTCGTCTTTCAGCGGGCCCCGCACTCCCCCTTCGACTCCACCGCGACCGAGGAGCTGGGCTCCAACGCGATCGTCATCCGCGTCCAGCCGGACGAGGGCATGACGGTCCGGTTCGGCTCCAAGGTGCCGGGTACGTCGATGGAGATCCGGGACGTGACGATGGACTTCGCCTACGGCGAGTCGTTCACCGAATCGAGCCCGGAGGCGTACGAACGGCTGATCCTTGACGTCCTCCTGGGCGACGCCAACCTGTTCCCCCGTCACCAGGAAGTGGAAGAGTCCTGGAAGATCCTCGACCCGATCGAGCGGTACTGGGCCACGCACGGCAGGCCCGCGCAGTACGACTCGGGCAGCTGGGGACCCGCGGAAGCCGACGAGATGCTCGCACGAGACGGACGGAGCTGGCGCAGGCCATGAAGATCGACCTGACCGACACCACGGCAAGCAAGATCAACAAGGCGCTGGTGCAGGGGCGCCGGGCCATCGGCACTCCCGCCGTGGGCATGGTCCTGACGATGGTGATCGTCACGGACGAGGAGAACGCCTACGACGCGATCAAGGCCGCCGAGGAGGCCTCGCACGAGCACCCCTCGCGCACCCTGGTCGTCATCAAGCGGCACGCCCGTACCCCGCGCGACCGCACCCAGTCCCGGCTGGACGCCGAGGTCCGGGTGGGCGCCGACGCGGGCACCGGCGAGACGGTGGTGCTGCGGACCTACGGCGAGGTGTCCGACCACGCCGACTCGGTGGTGCTGCCGCTGCTGCTGCCGGACGCGCCGGTGGTGGTGTGGTGGCCGGTGGACGCCCCGGACGTGCCCTCCAAGGACCCGCTCGGGGCGCTGGCCCAGCGGCGGATCACCGACCTGTACGCCGTCGAGAACCCCTTGGAGACGCTCCAGACCCGGGTCCGCTCCTACGCGCCCGGCGACACCGACCTCGCCTGGACCCGGCTCACGCCCTGGCGTTCGATGCTGGCGGCGGCCCTGGACCAGGCCCGGGCGCGGATCGTCTCGGCGGCCGTGGAGGCCGAGGCCGAGAACCCGGCCGCCGAGCTGCTGGCCCGCTGGCTGGAGGCGCGGCTGCACGTCTCGGTCGACCGGGTGGTCACCGCCGGGCCGGTCGTCACGGCCGTACGCCTGGGCACGGAGAGCGGCGAGATCGTCATCGACCGCCCCGAGGGCCCGCTGGCCACGCTGACCCTGCCGGGCCAGCCGCCGCGCACCCTCGCGCTGAAGGTCCGTGCCACCTCCGAACTCATCGCCGAGGAGCTCAGGCGCCTCGACGCGGACGAGATGTACGCCATCGCCCTGAACGGCAAGGCAACCGAGGAGACCCCCGCTCATGTCTGACTCCCCCTCCGGCTCCCCCGAGCTCACCCGGCGGCCCGAGTGGACCGCCCTGGAGGACCACCGCACGGACGCCATGCCGCAGCCGGACCTGCGTGAGCTGTTCGCGACGGACCCGGGGCGCGCCGAGCGCTACGTCGTGCGCGTCGGCGACCTGCGCATCGACTACTCGAAGCACCTGGTCACCGACGAGACGCTGGCCCTGCTCCAGGAGCTGGCCACGGCCACCGACGTGTTCGGGCTGCGCGACGCGATGTTCCGCGGCGAGCGGATCAACGTCACCGAGAACCGGGCCGTGCTGCACACCGCGCTGCGGGCCCCGCGGGACGCGGTCATCGAGGTCGACGGTAAGAACGTCGTCCCCGGTGTGCACGCCGTGCTCGACAAGATGGCCGGCTTCGCCGACCGGGTCCGTTCCGGGGAGTGGACCGGGCACACCGGCAAGCGCATCCGCAACGTCGTCAACATCGGCATCGGCGGCTCCGACCTGGGCCCCGCGATGGCGTACGAGGCGCTGCGGCCGTACAGCGCGCGGGATCTGACGTTCCGCTTCGTGTCGAACGTGGACGGCGCCGACCTGCACGAGGCCGTACGCGACCTGGACCCGGCGGAGACGCTGTTCATCGTCGCGTCCAAGACCTTCACCACGATCGAGACGATCACGAACGCGACCTCGGCTCGCTCCTGGCTGCTGAACGGCCTCGGGGGCGATGAGAAGGCGGTCGCCAAGCACTTCGTGGCGCTGTCGACCAACGCCGAGAAGGTCGCCGATTTCGGCATCGATGTCGACAACATGTTCGAGTTCTGGGACTGGGTCGGCGGACGCTACTCGTACGACTCCGCGATCGGCCTGTCCCTGATGATCGCCATCGGCCCGGACGGCTTCCGCGAGATGCTCGACGGTTTCCGCATCGTCGACGAGCACTTCCGCAACGCCCCCGCCGAGGCCAACGCCCCGCTGCTGCTGGGCCTGCTCGGCATCTGGTACGGCAACTTCCTCGACGCCCAGTCGCACGCCGTCCTGCCCTACAGCCACTATCTGTCCAAGTTCACCGCCTACCTCCAGCAGCTCGACATGGAGTCCAACGGCAAGTCGGTGGACCGCGAGGGCCGTCCCGTCCAGTGGCAGACGGGACCGGTGGTGTGGGGCACGCCCGGCACCAACGGGCAGCACGCCTACTACCAGCTCATCCACCAGGGCACGAAGCTGATCCCGGCGGACTTCATCGGCTTCGCACGGCCGGTCGCCGAGCTGAGCGAGGAACTCAAGGCACAGCACGATCTGCTGATGGCCAACTTCTTCGCCCAGACGCAGGCGCTCGCCTTCGGCAAGACGCCGCAGGAGGTCCGGGCCGAGGGCGTGCCCGAGGAGCAGGTGCCGCACCGCACCTTCCGGGGCAACCACCCGACCACGACGATCCTGGCCACGGAGCTGACGCCGTCGGTCCTCGGCCAGCTGGTCGCCCTCTACGAGCACAAGGTGTTCGTGCAGGGCGCGGTGTGGAACATCGACTCCTTCGACCAGTGGGGCGTCGAGCTCGGCAAGGTCCTCGCCAAGCGCGTCGCGCCCGCCCTGACCGAGGGCGCGGATGTCCCCGGTCTCGACCCGTCCACGGCCGCGCTGGTGGCCGCCTACCGCAATCTTCGGGAAGTGAACTGACATGCAGATCGGTCTTGTGGGTCTCGGCAAGATGGGCGGCAACATGCGCGAACGCCTGCGCAACGCCGGCCACACCGTCATCGGCTACGACACCAACCCCGAGAAGTCCGACGTGGCCAGTCTGGCCGATCTCGTCAACCAGCTGGAGGCGCCGCGCACGGTCTGGGTCATGGTCCCGGCCGGCGACCCCACCCAGCACGTCATCGACCGTCTGGCGGACCTCCTCAAGCCCTACGACACGGTGGTCGACGGCGGCAACTCCCGCTGGACGGACGACGAGAAGCACGCCGAGGAGCTGAGCAAGCGCGGCATCGGCTTCGTCGACGCGGGCGTATCGGGCGGTGTGTGGGGCCTGAAGAACGGCTACGCCCTGATGGTCGGCGGCGAGAAGGAGTACGTCGACCGGTTGCAGCCGATCTTCGAGGCGCTCAAGCCGGAGGGCCCCTACGGCTACGTCCACGCGGGCAAGGTGGGCGCCGGGCACTTCGCGAAGATGGTCCACAACGGCATCGAGTACGCCATGATGCAGGCCTACGCCGAGGGCTGGGAGCTGCTGGAGGCCGTCGACTCGGTGGACAACGTCCGCGAGGTGTTCCGCTCCTGGCAGGACGGCACCGTCATCCGCTCCTGGCTGCTCGACCTCGCGGTCAACGCGCTCGACGAGGACGAGCACCTGGAGAACCTCCGGGGATTCGCCCAGGACTCCGGCGAGGGACGCTGGACCGTGGAGGCGGCGATCGACAACTCCGTCCCGCTGCCCGCGATCACCGCGTCCCTCTTCTCCCGGTTCGCCTCCCGCCAGGACGACTCGCCGCAGATGAAGATGATCGCGGCGCTGCGCAACCAGTTCGGCGGCCACGCCGTCGAGTCCGCGAAGAAGGCGTAGCACCGTGGGCGATCTGCTGCTGGTCCGTCACGGCGAGACGGAGTGGAGCCGGAGCGGACAGCACACCAGCTTCACCGACCTGCCCCTCACCCCGCGCGGTGAGGAACAGGCCAAGTCGCTGGTTCCGCTCCTGGCGGACCGCCCCTTCGCGCTGGTCCTCACGAGCCCCCTCACCCGCGCGGTGCGCACCGCCGAACTCGCGGGCCTGACGGGGGCCGTGCGGGACGCGGACCTGCACGAGTGGTACTACGGCGCCTACGAGGGCGTCACGAGCGACGAGATACACCGCACCCGGCCGGACTGGGACCTGTGGACCGACGGGGGCCCGCCCGGTGCCGACGGCAAGCCGGGCGAGTCCCCGGAAGAGGTCGGCGAGCGCGCCGACCGGGTGCTGTCCCGGGTGGCGGGGGCGCTGCCCGAGGGCGATGTGATGCTGGTGGCCCACGGCCACTTCCTCCGCGCCCTGACGGCCCGCCGCCTGGGCCTGTCCGCCGCCGAGGGCCGCCTGTTCCGCCTGGAGACGGGCACGGTCAGCCGGCTGTCGACCGAACACGGCCGACCGGTGATCGCGGAGTGGAACGCGAGGGCATAGGGCGAGGGCCTAACGCGCTTCGGCCGGGGGCGGGGGCTTCTGGTGGATCTCCGTGGAAGAAGGAGCGGCGTTCGGTGCGTGCTCTCGGTGTGCCGGACGGAAGGTCTCGTAGCGGAGCTACTAGGCCTTTCGTCCGGTGCGGCGAGAGTGCGTGCCGGACGTCGGGACGCCGCGGAGATCCACCAGAAGCCCCCTGGTTGACAGCCTCCGGCCGGCGCGCAAGAGTCCCCGCTGATGGAGATCGACAATATGACACCCGCCGAGGAGCGGGTGTGGCGTGCCTTTTCACGCGGGCAGGACGTGGACTTCCGGGAGCCGGGGGACGAGGATCCGGAGCGAGGCGCGGACTGGGGCCCCGAACGGACCGTGCGCGCGGCCGTGTTGCGGGCCCTGTTGCTGAGGGCGCCGCAGGAGGACGGGGAGACCGCCGCCCTCAGAGTGGCGGGCGCGCGGATCACCGGGGTGCTCAGCCTGCAGTACGGCGACATCGACCACGCCGTGCGATTGAGCCACTGTTTCTTCGAGAAGACACCCGGGCTGTACGCGGCGCGCCTGCGCCAGCTGAACCTGCGCGGCTCCGTCCTGCCCGGCCTGGACGCCGCCACCCTGCGGGTGGACGGCGTCCTGCGCATGTCGGACTGCCTCTTCGACGGGCCCGTGCGGCTCGGCGGCGCGCAGATCGCCGGGGCGCTGTTCCTGGACCGGGCCGACATCGGCGAACCGCCCGCCGGTCAGCCGGCCCTCCAGCTCAACCATGTGACCGTCGGCGACGGCCTGTCGGCACCGGGCCTGCGGACGCGGGGCGAGGTGCGGCTGACGGGCGCGTCGGTCGCCGGGTCCGTCGATCTGGGCGAGGCCCGGCTGCGGGGCCCCACGGGTGACGTCGTCCTCGACGCGGAACTGGCCGCGGTGGAAGGGGACGTCCTGCTGCGCCGCGTTGAGGTGTACGGCTGGATCGGCCTGCGCGGCTCCCGGATCGGGGGTCGCCTCGACCTGTCGCACGCCCGTTTGTCGAACCCCGGTGACGCCGCGCTGCGGGCCAGCAGCTGCACCATCGGGGAGGTCTGGCTGCGCAAGATGCCGCCCATGGAGGGCACGCTCAACCTGCGCCGCGCCCAGGTGGACGTCCTGTGGCTGGAGCCGGACGTGGTCCCGGAGGAGGTCCTGCTCGACAGCCTCGTCTACACCTCCCTCACTCCGCACGCGCCCGCCGAGCGCCGTCTGGCCATGCTGGAGCGGGACGGCGAGGGCTATGTCCCGCACGCCTACGAGCAGTTGACCGCCGCCTACCGAAGGATCGGCGACGACCACGCCGCCCGCCAGGTCCAGCTCGCCAAGCAGCGCCGCCACCGCGGCACCCTCTCCTGGTACGGCAGGCTGTGGGGCTATGTCCAGGACGCCACCGTCGGCTACGGCTTCCGCCCGCTGCGGGCCGCGGGCTGGCTGGTGTCGCTGCTCGTGATCGGCTCCGTCGCCTACGCGCTGCACCACCCTCAGCCGCTGAAGGCGGACGAGGCCCCGCAGTTCAACCCCGTGTTCTACACGCTCGACCTGCTCCTGCCCGTGATCTCCTTCGGGCAGGAAGGGGCGTTCGCCCCGGCCGACGGCTACCAGTGGCTCTCCTACGCCCTCGTCCTCACCGGCTGGATCCTCGCCACGACGGTCGTCACCGGCATCACCCGGACCGTCAGCCGCCAGTGAGGGCCCGCACCGTGTGCTGGGCCGCCAGCCGTACCGGGGCGTTGGCGGCGCCGTAGCCGCGGTAGCCGTCGTCGCGCTGGACCAGTTCGAAGAAGACGCGGCCGATGGTCCGGGTGTAGCAGTGGCGGAAGGCGCCGTGGGCGTCGCGGTCGTAGAGGATGCCGAGGTCGCGGTAGGTCTCCAGCTCCCCGTCGGTGAACTCGAAGCGGGCGGCGAGGTCGTCGTAGTAGTTCGCGGGGACGGGCAGCATCCGGCCGCCTGCCGCACGGAAGCGGCGGGCCGCGGCGACCACGTCGTCGGTGGCCAGGGCGATGTGCTGGGCGTGCACGGTGTCGTCCGTGGGCGCGGCACCGACGGTGAGGGCGATCCGGACGCTGCCGTCGGGGTTGGTGACGGCACGGCTGCGCAGCAGGCCGTAGGGGTCGGCGACGTCCACGCTCTCCTGGGCGTGCAGGCCGAGCACCCCGCGGTGGAAGAGGGCCGCCTCGTCGAAGTGGTGCCAGGGCTGGGTCAGGGCGAGGTGGTCGATGCGGCTGATGCCCGTGGGGGCGGGGGCCTGGCCGGTGTCCTCGAAGTCGGCCCGCCAGTCGGGCAGTTCCGGGCGGCCGGTGGCGCAGAAGAAGAGCTCCGTGCCGTCGGGGGCGGCGACCGCGTCCAGCGGGGCGTCCTCGGGTGCGCGGCGGCGGGGCAGGACGGGGGCGAGCAGTGCCTCGGCACGCCGGGCCGCCGCGGCCGGGTCGGGTGACTCCAGCCCGATCGCGGCGAGCCGGGTGCCGTCACGGCGGACGGCCGGCCCGGTGTTGACGAGGATCCGGGCCTCGCCCTGCTCCCAGAGGGCGACGGGCTTGCCGCGGTGCCGGGCGGTGCGGGTGAAGCCGAGGGAGCCGAGCAGAGCGGTGAGGGGCTCGGCGTCGGGCGTGACCAGCTCGGCGAAGGCGACGCCGGTGGGGACGACGGGGTCGGGCAGGGGTGCCCGGCCGACCGTCTCCTGGAGGACCAGCAGGGAGCGCCGGGCGTCCACGGCGGTCGGGCCGGCGTCGGCCTGCCGGAAGACGTCGTTGAAGACCTCCAGGGAGAGCGGGCCGTCGTAGCCGGTGCGCAGGACGTGCCGCACGAGGCCGGCCACGTCGAAGCCGCCCTGGCCGGGGAAGCAGCGGTAGTGGCGGCTCCACTGGAGGACGTCCATGGCGAGCAGCGGGGCGTCGGCGAGCTGGAGGAAGAAGATCTTCTCGCCGGGGATGTCCTCGATGCCCTTGGGGTCCGAGCCGCGCGAGAGGATGTGGAAGCTGTCCAGGCAGGTGCCGAGCGCCGGGTGGTCCGCCGTCTCGACGATGCGCCAGGCGTGGTCGTACGTACTGACGTGCCGCCCCCAGGCGAGCGCCTCGTAGGCCACCTTGACGCCGGACTCCCGCGCGAGGTCGGCGAGCCGGCTGAGCTGCTCGGCGGCGAGGGCGTCGTCGTCCACGGCCTGCGGGGAGACGCTGGAGCAGACGAGGACGGTGCCGGCGCCGAGCCTGCGCATCAGCTCGAACTTGTGGCGGGCCCGCCGCAGGTTCCGGGCGAACTCGGCCTCGGGCACGGCCTCGATGTCCCGCATCGGCTGGAAGAGGTCGATGGTCAGTCCGAGGTCGGCGCAGCGGGCGCGGATGTCCTCGGGGGTGAGGGGGCTGGCCAGCAGATCGTTCTCGAAGATCTCCACCCCGTCGAAGCCGGCCCGGGCCGCGGCGTCGAGCTTCCCGGTGAGGGATCCGCTGAGGGAGACGGTGGCGATGGACGTACGCACGTCGGTACCTCTCTCTGGGCGTGTCGTTCGGACTCGGAACCCCCTAGTTCGATGCCCCTACCGCCCCGGCCAGTTCGGTCAGGTCCTTCAGCATCCGCGCGGCGTCGGGTTCCCGGCCGGTGAACAGGCGGAACGCGTCGGCGGCCTGGAAAGCGGCCATGCCGCCGCCGTCGAGGGTGGCGCAGCCCAGCGCGCGGGCGGTGCGCAGCAGTTCGGTCTCCAGCGGACGGTAGACCACCTCGGCGACCCACAGGCCGGGGTGGAGCAGCTCGGCCTGCAGGGGCAGGCCGGGGTGGGCCGCCATGCCGGTGGGCGTGGCGTGGACGATGCCGTCGGCGTGCGCGAGCAGCTCGGCCTGCCGTTCCGGGGGTGCGGCGGCGGCACGGCCCTGGCCGAAGGCGCGGTTCAGGGAGCCGGCCAGGGCCGCGGCCCGTTCGGGCAGCGCGTCGACGACGGTGACCCGCTCGGCGCCGAGGGTGAGCGTGGCGTGGGCGACGGCCGCGCCCGCACCGCCGGCGCCGAGCTGCACGACCCGCTCCAGCGGTGCGTCGGGCAGCCCGCGCGCGAAGGACGCGGCGAAGCCGGTGACGTCCGTGTTGTGGCCGACGGCCCGGCCGTCCTCGAAGACGACGGTGTTGACCGCGCCCAGCGCCTCGGCCTGCGGGGCGAGCGCGTCCAGGTGCTCGATGACGAGCTGCTTGCAGGGGTGCGTGATGTTGAGCCCGTCGAAGCCCAGGTCGCGGGCGGCCCGCACCAGATCGCCCACCGCCTCCGGCGGCACCCCGAGCGGGTCGATGTCGATGAGCCGGTACAGCAGGCGCAGGCCCTGGCGGTCGGCCTCCCTCTCGTGCAACGCCGGACTGAGCGACGGGCCGATGCCGGAACCGATCAGTCCGACGAGATACGAGTCCTTGGGCACACGGGCCTCCCGAGCAGCTCACTAATGTACGAACTAGTACGTTAGCTATATCAGCCGAGCACGGCCACGGGAAGCCCCCGCCGGGCGCGGGCCCCTCCTTCTAGAATCACCGGCACCGGCCCCTCCGCCCAAAGGAACCTGATGACCAGCGTCGAAGAACCGGCACGTCCTGGCGAGCGCATCCGTGACGCCGCCCGCACCCAGGCCGAGATCCTCGACGTCGCCACGCAGGAGTTCGCACGGGCCGGCTACGACGGGGCCCGGGTGGACGAGATCGCCGCCCGCACCCGCACCACGAAGCGGATGATCTACTACTACTTCGGCGGCAAGGAACAGTTGTTCACGACCGTGCTGGAGCGGGCGTACGGCGTGATCCGGGAGGCCGAGCAGCAGCTCGACGTCGAGCACCTGGACCCGGTGGCGGCGATCCGGCGCCTGGCCGAGGTGACCTTCGACCACCACGAGCAGCACCCGGACTTCATCCGCCTGGTCAGCATCGAGAACATCCACGGAGCCCAGCACATCGCGGGCTCCGAGAAGCTCGGGAAGATCGGCTCCCCCGCCCTGGACGTGATCCGCCGGATCCTGGCCTCGGGCCAGGAGTCGGGCCTGTTCACGGCCGGCGTCGACGCCGTCGACCTGCACGCGATGATCTCCTCCTACTGCTTCTTCCGGGTCTCCAACCGGCACACCTTCGGTGCGCTGTTCGGCCGCGACCTGCTGGATCCGGCGCAGCGCGCGCACTACCGCACCATGCTGGGCGACATGGTGATCGCGTATCTGACGGCGGAGCGCACGGCGGACTGAACGTCCGACGCACAACCTCTTGACACCGGCGGCACGCGGGCGCAGCATCACTGGCCATCCCCTACTAACTACCCAGTGGGTTAATTAGCCGCGATCCGGCCCGCCCTCTCTGCTCGCCGTTCGTCTCACTCCGCCTATGGTGGAGCCCGCTAAGGAGCCGCCGTGTCCGTCCCCGCAACGCCCCGAGGGGCCGCCGCCCCACCCGGTCAGCCCAGGAAAGCCGCGACCGCCGCCTGGATCGGCAGCGCACTGGAGTACTACGACTTCTTCATCTACGGCAGCGCCGCCGCGCTGATCTTCCCCGCCGTGTTCTTCGACAAGTCCGACCCGGCCACCGCCACGCTGCTGTCGCTGGCCACGTTCGGCGTCGCGTACGCCGCCCGCCCGGTCGGCGCGCTGGTCCTCGGCCACTACGGGGACAAGCTCGGCCGCAAGAAGATCATGGTCTTCACGCTGATGCTGATGGGCCTGTCGACGTTCCTGATCGGCTGTCTGCCGACCCGGGACCAGGTCGGCACGCTCGCCCCGGCCCTGCTGGTGCTGTGCCGGGTGCTCCAGGGCATCTCGGCGGCGGGCGAACAGGCCAGCGCCAACTCCATGACGCTGGAACACGCGCCGCCGGGCCGGCGCGGCTTCTTCACCAGTTTCACCCTCAGCGGCACCCAGGGCGGCCAGCTGCTGGCCACGCTGGTCTTCATCCCGGTCGCCGCGCTGCCCGAGGAGCAGTTGCTGTCGTGGGGCTGGCGGGTGCCGTTCTGGCTGAGCGTCGGGGTCGCCGTCGTCGGCTGGGTCATCCGGCGCAAGCTGGACGAGACCCCGGCCTTCGAGCAGCAGGCCGCCGAGGAGGGCGTCGTCAAGCTGCCGCTGGTGGTGCTGATGCGCGAGCACTGGGCGGATGTGCTGCGGGTGATCGCGGGCGCGCTCATCGCCTCGGTCAGCACCATCTTCACGGTGTGGGCACTGGCGTACGCCACCAGCGACGCGGTCGGCATGTCGCGTACCGCCATGCTGTGGGTGGGCGCCCTGGCCAATGTCGTCGCGCTCGCCGCGATCCCGCTGTGGGCCACGCTGTCCGACCGGATCGGCCGCCGCCCGGTGTTCCTGATCGGCGCGGCCGGCAGCGCGGTGACGATGTTCCTGTACCTGTGGGCCGTCTCCACGGGCTCCTACCCGCTGACGCTCCTGACGGGCATCCTCTGCTTCGGCGTGGTCTACAGCGCCGCGAACGGTGTGTGGCCCGCCTTCTACGGCGAGATGTTCACGACCCGGGTCCGGCTGTCGGGCGTGGCCATCGGCACGCAGATCGGCTTCGCGGCGGCCGGGTTCGCGGTGACGTTCGCCGCGCAGATCGCCGGGCCGGACGGCGACGACTGGTCGGCGGTGGCCCTGTTCGCGGCGGCGCTGTGCGTGCCGCCGGTGATCGCGGCGCTGTCCGCTCGCGAGACGAACCGGGTGCCCACAGAGGTCCTCGGTGAGCGTGCCGCCCGAGAGGCTGAGCGCCCGGAGAAGGTGACGGCCTGACCACCGTTTGATGCCGGGTGCGGCGCGTGGGGGCTGGTCGCGCCCACGCGGCGGAGCCGCACATGCAAGCGGCCCCGCGCCCCTTTAGGTCGTCTGTTCAGCTGTTGGACCAGGCTCGGCAGCACAGGACCAAGCGGTAGCCGTCGGGGTCCTCGATCGTGACGCCCCACTCGTTCCAGTAAGGGTTGGGCGACTCCACCCGCTTGCCGCCGTGCTGCTCCAGGCGGGCGATGAGGTCGTCCGGGATCGGGCCGTCGGCGTAGATCACCAGCAGGTCCTCCTCGGTGGGGCGGGGCTCGACCGGCCGGGCGGCCTCATGCACGAGCTCCAGATGCCAGTCGGCGTCGGGCCAGCCGAGCATCAGCAGGTCGTGCTCCCCGGGTTGGTCCCCGCCCTCGGCCCGCCACACCACGTCGAGGCCGAGCCCCTCGCACCAGAACCGCTCGGCCACCGCCAGGTCCCGGGAGGGCCGGGCGATACGGATGTGGCTGCGACCGTGCACGGGCATGGTGACCTCTTCTCGTGGCGTCCTGGTCCGCGGTGGCCGCGCACCCGTCTCGCAGCCTAGGAATCCGGCCGCCGCATGACATCGGCCATCGGTCCTGCGCCCTGGGGCTTAGGCCTTGGTGTGCACGATCTGGATGAGATTGCCGCAGGTGTCGTCCAGCACCGCCGTGGTGAGCGGGCCCATCTCCGTCGGCTCCTGTGTGAACCGCACCCCGAGCCCGCGCAGCCGCTCGTACTCCGCGTGCACATCGTCCACGGCGAACGAGGCCGCCGGGATGCCGTCGTCGACCAGCGCCGTCTTGTACGGCTGTACCGCCGGATGGCCCGAGGGCTCGAGGAGCAGCTCGGTGCCTTCGAGGTCCTCCGGTGACACCACGGTCAGCCAGCGGTCCGTCCCCACCGGGACGTCGTGCTTCTTCACGAAGCCCAGCACGTCCGTGTAGAAGCTCCGGGCTTTTTCCTGGTCGTCGACGAAGACGCTGGTGATGTGGATCCTCATGAGCTGCTCTCCGGAGTGTCGGACCTGATCTCGGACAGGCGGCGGCCGTCCCGTTCGACGGTACCGGTGACCTGTGACATTCACCTGTTGCTGCGCGGTCCGTGCGGGGTTGTGAGCTGTTGCCGGGTGGCAGCGCTTGAGTGAGTTCTGGTGCGCATGAGTGAGGGTTCGGCTGGTTGTCGGGGGGCGGGCCTGGCGGCGGGAACGGAAGTTCGTAGTTCGAATGGGTGACCTTTCCCGGTGGTGGTCGTTGGGTGTGACGGCGAGTGTCTTCGAGCCTTGGAGGGGAAGGTGATGGCGGTGGGTGGACTGCGGGACGTGGCTGCGCCGTTCGTCGCTCTCGGCCCCTCCGGAGTGGCGGTGCGTGACCGTCTGAAGCACCTGACTTGCGGGGACGAGGAGGTGCTCAGGCTGGTGGGCGCTCATCTGGGATCGCTCGCGTCGAAGGACCTCAAAGCCCGCTGCGTGGACGGGCTTGGACACTCCGCCGAGACCTGGGCGGCACGCAAGCGGGAGCTGACGGCCCTGTCGTCCTCGCGGTGGGCGGGAAGTATCACCAAGGCCACGCACGATCAGTGGGCACTGGCCCGGCGCGGGCAGACGGCGCACCTTCGGTCTCTCGAAGCCGGTGTCCAGGCGATCCGGCACCGCCTGTCGCTCCCGGTCGGCGCGAAGGGCACCAAACACGCTCCCGGCGGCTACCGCTCCGCCCGTGAATGGTTCACCAAATCGCGCCGCCTGCACGTGCTTGAGGATCGGCTCGCCACGGTCCGCGCCGACCGGGACAGCGGTGTCGTGCACGTGGCGCGGGGCGGCAGACGGCTGCTGGGCACCCGCCACCACCTCGACACCGCGCAGCTCACCAAGACCCAATGGCGGACACGCTGGGAAGCCGGGCGCTGGTTCCTCGCCGCTGACGGGGAGTCCGGGAAACGCTTCGGCAACGAGACGATCCGCATCACGCCCGACGGCGAGGTCAGCATCAAGCTCCCGGCCCCGCTCGCCGAGC
>NZ_JBSHKH010000038.1:0-65130 GCF_053643595.1 Streptomyces sp. NPDC055506
CGTGGAGGGCCGTTCCCATGTCAGCCGGTCCGCTCCCCGAACCGTCGCACCCCCGAGGGAGTCACCACCGCGTGCACCGGCCGGTCGTGCGGCTCCGCCGGGACCCGCTCGATCACCTCGGAGTCGTACAGCAGCACCACCAGGGAAGGCCGGGCATCCGCCCGCTCCAGCCGCGCCAGGACGCGGTCGTAGGAGCCCCCGCCACGCCCGAGCCGCATCCCGCGCGTGTCGACCGCGAGCCCAGGCAGCAGCACGGCGTCGGCAGTGGTCACGGCGTCCGGTCCGAGGCGCTCGCCGGAGGGCTCCAAGAGCTCCATCCTGCCGCCGCCGTGCCGGACACGCGCGAGCGACTCCGCTCCTTCGTATACGCCCCAGTCCAGGTCGTTGTCGGCCATCAGGGCCGGAAGGAGGACGCGCACGCCCCGGGCGCGCAGCGTGTCCAGGAGCGCGAGCGTCCCCGGTTCACTCCCCACGGAGACGTACGCTGCGACCGTGCCGGCCCGCCCCAACTCCGGCAGCTCCAGCGCCCGCCCGGCCAGTGCTGCCGAGGTTTCCCGCAGGTCATCCGCCGTCAACCTGTTCCTCACCGAGAGGAGCTCTCGCCGCAACATCCGCTTGTCAGGCTCACCCGGACGTCCGATGTGACTCAAGGGTTGCTCCCGTACCGTTCTAATACACTCATATGAGCGCCTATGAACCGGAGTCGCAGATTCCGTCCAAAGGCACCGGATATGGTGGCGGGCATGACTCAGGCACACCCTCGGATCAGCAAGGCTGTCATTCCCGCAGCAGGCCTCGGCACCCGGTTCCTGCCGGCCACCAAAGCCACTCCCAAGGAGATGCTGCCGGTCGTCGACAAGCCGGCGATCCAGTACGTGGTCGAGGAGGCCGTCGGCGCGGGTCTCGACGACGTCCTCATGGTGACGGGCCGCAACAAGCGCCCCCTCGAGGACCACTTCGACCGCAACTACGAACTGGAGTCGGCGCTTCAGAAGAAGGGCGACGCCGGCCGCCTCGCCAAGGTCCAGGAGTCCAGCGACCTCGCGACCATGCACTACGTCCGCCAGGGCGACCCCAAGGGTCTCGGCCACGCCGTCCTGTGCGCCGCCCCGCACGTGGGCGAGGAGCCCTTCGCCGTCCTCCTCGGTGACGACCTCATCGACCCCCGCGACCCCCTGCTCCAGCGCATGGTCGAGGTCCAGGAGCAGCGCGGCGGCAGCGTCATCGCGCTCATGGAGGTCGCCCCCGAGCAGATCCACCTCTACGGCTGCGCGGCCGTAGAGACCACCGAGGACAGCGACGTCGTCAAGGTCGGCGGCCTCGTCGAGAAGCCCGACCCGTCCGACGCCCCGTCGAACTACGCGGTCATCGGCCGCTACGTCCTCGACCCGGCCATCTTCGGCATACTGCGCCGGACCGAGCCGGGCCGCGGCGGCGAGATCCAGCTCACGGACGCCCTGCAGCAGCTCGCGGCCGACGAGAAGATCGGCGGCCCGGTGCACGGCGTCGTCTTCAAGGGCCGCCGCTATGACACCGGCGACCGCGGCGACTACCTGCGTGCCATTGTCCGACTCGCATGCGAACGTGAAGACCTGGGCCCGGACTTCCGGACCTGGCTTCGCAGTTACGTAGCCGAGGAGATGTAACACGTTGAGCAGCGCCGCGTCCCGCACCCCGGTCCAGGACCACTCGGGCCCCGACCACCTCTGGTCGGTGGACGAGCACCTGGAGGACATCCTCACCACCGTCCGCCCCCTGGAACCCATCGAGCTGCAGCTGCTCGACGCCCAGGGCTGCGTCCTGGTCGAGGACATCACGGTGCCGGTGTCCCTGCCGCCGTTCGACAACAGCTCCATGGACGGCTACGCGGTACGGGTCGCGGACGTGGCGGGCGCGAGCGAGAAGTTCCCGGCGGCCCTGGAGGTCGTCGGGGACGTGGCGGCGGGCCAGGCCGACCTGCTCCACGTGGGCCCCGGCCAGGCGGCCCGCATCATGACCGGCGCCCCGCTGCCGCCCGGCGCCGAGACGGTCGTGCCCGTCGAGTGGACCGACGGCGGGCTCGGCGAGGGCCCGGTGCGCGGCATGCGCGCCCGCAGCCTCGGCCCCGAGGGCGCCTCCGGATCCGTGCAGGTGTACCGCCCGGCGGAGGCACGCGCGCATGTGCGCGCGCAGGGCAGCGACGTGAAGGCAGGCGACCGCGCCCTGCGGGCCGGCACCGTCCTCGGCCCGCCGCAGATCGGCCTGCTCGCCGCGATCGGCCGCGGCACGGTACGCGTCCGTCCGCGCCCGCGCGTGGTGGTGCTCTCCACCGGCAGCGAACTCGTCCAGCCCGACGAGAAACTGCGCACCGGTCAGATCTACGACTCCAACAGCTTCGCCCTCACCGCCGCCGCCCGCGACGCCGGCGCCATCGCCTACCGCGTGGGCGCCGTCGCCGACGACGCCGAGACCCTGCGCTCCACCATCGAGGACCAACTGGTCCGCGCCGACCTGATGGTCACCACGGGCGGTGTCAGCGTCGGGGCGTACGACGTCGTCAAGGAAGCCCTGTCCCACGTGGGCGACGAGGACGAGGCGGGCAGCGGCATCGAGTTCCGCAAGCTCGCCATGCAGCCCGGCAAGCCCCAGGGCTTCGGCTCCATCGGCCCCGACCACACCCCGCTGCTGGCCCTGCCCGGCAACCCGGTGTCGTCGTACGTCTCCTTCGAGCTGTTCGTCCGCCCCGCGATCCGCACCCTCATGGGACTGCGGGACGTCCACCGGCCGACGACCCGGGCCACCCTGGCCGCCGACAAGGCGCTGACCTCGCCGAAGGGCCGCCGCCAGTTCCTGCGGGCCACCTGCGCCGATGGCCGGGCGACCCCGGTCGGCGGCGCCGGATCCCATCTGGTCGCGGCCCTCGCCCACGCGGACGCGCTGATCGTCGTCCCCGAGGACACCGAGTCCGTCGAGCCCGACGCCGAGGTCGAGGTGGTCCTGCTCGGCCGATAGCCGCTGGTTGGGGGTACCGTGTCGCGCACAGCAGGCCCGGACCGGGAGCGCCACACAGCATGAGCACGCAGGATCCCCCTACGCAGGACACTCCTCCGCAGGACCGACTGACGCACATCGACGACGCCGGCGCCGCCCGCATGGTCGACGTGTCGGAGAAGGACGTGACCGCGCGCACCGCCCGCGCCAGCGGACGCGTCCTCGTCTCGCCCCGCGTGATCGAACTGCTGCGCGGCGAGGGCGTCCCCAAGGGCGACGCCCTCGCGACCGCGCGGATCGCCGGGATCATGGGCGCCAAACGCACCCCCGACCTGATCCCGCTCTGCCATCCCCTGTCGGTGTCCGGTGTGAAACTGGACCTGTCGGTCGCGGACGACGCCGTGGAGATCCTGGCCACCGTGAAGACCACGGACCGTACTGGGGTCGAGATGGAGGCCCTCACGGCGGTCTCCGTCGCCGCGCTCACCGTGATCGACATGGTCAAGGCGGTCGACAAGGGAGCGGTCATCACGGACGTACGGGTGGAAGAGAAGACGGGCGGTAAGTCGGGCGACTGGAGCCGGGCATGACGTATCGCGCTCTCGTCGTCACCGCCTCCAACCGGGCCGCCGCCGGGATCTACGAGGACAAGGGCGGCCCGCTGATCTCCGCCGGTCTGAAGGGCTTCGGCTTCGAGGTCGACGGCCCTCAGGTCGTCCCCGACGGCGACCCCGTCGAGGCGGCCCTGCGCGCCGGTGTGGAAACCGGCTACGACGTCATCGTCACCACCGGCGGTACGGGCATCTCGCCCACCGACCGCACCCCCGAGGCGACACGCCGGGTGATCGACCACGAGGTGCCGGGCATCGCCGAGGCCATCCGGGCGTACGGCCGGGAGAAGGTGCCGACCGCGGCGCTCTCCCGGGGCCTGGCCGGAGTGGCGGGGAGCACCCTGATCGTGAACCTGCCCGGCTCCAGCGGCGGGGTGAAGGACGGACTGGCCGTCCTGGAGCCGCTGCTGGTGCACGCCGTCGAGCAGCTCCGCGGCGGCGACCACCCCAGACCCGGCACGGGGGGTGCGAGCTGAACAGCGCATCCTGGCCCGTCGAGCTGGTGGACGGCGACATCGTCCTCCGGCCGATAAAGCTGCGCGACCAGCGGGCATGGCGCGAGGTCAACCGGCGCAACCGCGACTGGCTGCGCCCCTGGGAGGCGACCATTCCGCCGCCCGCGCCCGGCGGGCCGCTCGCGCACCGCCCGACCTTCCGCCAGATGGTGCGGCACCTGAGGTCGGAGGCGACCGCGGGCCGGATGCTGCCCTTCGTCATCGAGTACCAGGGGCGGCTGGTGGGGCAGTTGACGGTCGCCGGGATCACCTGGGGCTCGATGTGCTCGGGGCACATCGGCTACTGGGTGGACGAGTCGGTGGCGGGGCGCGGGGTGATGCCGACGGCGGTGGCGCTCGTCGTGGACCACTGTTTCCGCACCGTCGGACTGCACCGCATCGAGGTCTGCATTCGCCCCGAGAACGGGCCCAGCCGCCGGGTCGTGGAGAAACTCGGATTCCGTGAGGAGGGGCTCAGGCCCCGTTATCTGCACATCGACGGGGGCTGGCGCGACCATCTCGTGTTCGCCCTCACGACGGAAGAGGTGCCGGACGGGTTGCTGAGGCGCTGGCACCGGGCACGATCGCAGAGTAATCCGGGAATCCGGCATCGCCCCGGAAATTGAATATGTGTTCGAAAATGATCGGCCAGTGACCGTCTCAGGGCAATGAATTCCCGGCCTGGGCGGTCTGCTGATCGCATCGGTCACAAAAAAAGTTCGAAATATCAGCCAGATCGTGCGACACACCGGCTCAATTGGCAGATGGCCTCACGCAAACCCCTCTACGGTGTGAGACGTGAGCAGCAGCGGCCTCATCTACGCAGTCATTGTCGGGGCCTGGGCCGCCTACTTGGTGCCGATGTGGCTCCGTAGGCAGGACGAGCTGAACGAGGCCCGTCCGACGGAACGCTTCAGCACCGCCATCCGGCTGCTTTCCGGCCGGGCGGGGATGGAGCGCCGGTACGCCAAGGACCTGCGGGCGCGCTCCACCGAGGAGGGGGAGCAGGGCGCCGACGATCCGGATGCCGTCACCGACTCGGTGGACGTCCGGGCCTTCGCCGTGTCCAAAACGCGTCCGCAGACCCAGGCACCCGTACCGTCGCCCGCCTCGGAGCAGCCGGCCCGACCGGAGCATTCGGCCCGTCCGGCACCCGCGCCGAACGCGGCGTCCACGGCCCGTGGAGAGGCCCGCCGGGATGCCCGTGGAGAGGGCCGCGTGCCCGCCGCACGGCGCCGCCCGTCGCCGCAGGCCCAGGCGGCCGCAGCACGCGCCCGGCGCTCGAAGGTGCTCGCGCGCCGCCGGCGCACCACCACCATGCTGTTCCTCGCCTTCACCCTCGGCGCGATCGTCGCCGCGGTCGGAGGCCTCGCCTTCCTGTGGGCGCCCGGCGTGCCCGCGGTCATGCTCAGCGTGTACATCGCGTATCTGCGCACACAGGAGCGCCGCCGCTTCACGTACCAGATGGACCGCCGCCGGGCCGAGCTCGCGGCCCAGCGGCTGCGGGAGCGGCAGCGCCAGCCCGGCCGCCGCGCCGGCACCGACGTCGAGGCCGACGAACCGGAGGACGGACCCGAGCCGGTGACCGACCCCGGCCTGTCCGCCCTCGCGGCCGACCGGCGCGCACTCGTCGAGCAGACCGACCACGCCGAGTGGGTCGACCAGCAGCGCGAGCGGCAGCGGCGCCCCGGGCAGGGCGACAGCTGGGACCCGGTGCCGGTGCCCCTGCCGACCTACGTCACCGCGCCGGTCGCCCCCCGGGCCACCAGCGACGTCGACCTCGGGGCCCCCGACACGTGGAGCTCGGCACGCTCCAGCGCCGTCGCCCCGGACCTCCAGGACGACGCCGACGCCGCGGCCCCCGGCGAGCCGGAACCCCACGACGAGGAGCGGGCGGACGGCGACGGGCGCACGGACGCCCGTCGGGCGGCCTCCGCACGGCGGGCCCGGGAGCGCGGCCGAACCCCGCTGTTCGACCAGTACGAGGACGGGGACCGGCCTCGGGCCGCCAACGAGTAGCCCCGAACCCGCAGGTGACCGCCCCTGGGGAACGGATTTCCAAGCAGGCCGATCGGGGTGCTAAAGTTTCACTCGTTGCAAGGGCCTGTGGCGCAGTCCGGTAGCGCACCTCGTTCGCATCGAGGGGGCCAGGGGTTCAAATCCCCTCAGGTCCACGCAGCTCAGAGCCCCGGTCGGGATTCCCGACCGGGGCTCTGACATGTTGTGCGCCGTAAGCGCGAGTTGACGTCTCGACAGCGAGTGAATCGCCGGCGCAGTCGAAGTCACTCAGTGCGCTCGGATCAACGGTGGTCGGTTGCTCGTGGGTGCCCTGTGCCCGCGAAAGTGATCCAGCAGGTGTTCCGTAAGGCGTCCAGGAGGTACCAGACACGTCCTCCGCTGGTCACCTCGATCTGCCACTGTTCGCAGGTCTGCCCCCGGTGGAGGCCGTGTGCCAGGCTGCCCTTCAGCCGATGATGGCGCGGCGTTTCCACTGCCGGTCTGGGGTCGGTGCGCATCGCGATCCAGGCGCGATAGGTGTTCTCGCGTGCCTGCTGGGCAAGGCAATCCCACCCTTTGGCAGCGGCCGCATCCGCGAAGCGGACCTCCCAGTGGCCATCGGGTGCCGGAGGCGCCGCGCGGTCGCCGCGACCCGCGCTCACGCGGCATCCCGTGGATCTGGCACCGGACCGTGGTCCTCGGAGCGGTCCACGGTCAGCGCGGCCAGCAGTTCTGGATCCGAGTGAGCCTCCGCCGTGTGCTGCCAGGCGATGAGCATCTGGGCGACGGACGCGTTGTTGCCGACGGAGTCGGCGGCCCGCATGGTGTCGACCAGTTCGACCGCGAAGGCGTGGACGTCGGACTCGGGCAGGAAGCGAACCCAGGGGAAGGCGTCCGGCAGTATGTCCAGGAGCAACTCCATGCTTCCGGGCTCCCGTCTTGCCATCGCGGCCAGCATGCGGGTGGCAGCGGACACCACCGTCTGATCCTGCTCGGCCCGAGCCGCCGTGGTGAGGACAAGATCTTCTCCGTCCCGGCGGTGCAGCACCAGCCGAGGCGACTCCTTGAGCCGAGCGAGTGTCTGCTTGTTCTTGTTCACCAGCTCGGAAAAGTTCACTGCGGTGTTGTCGGTGGGCATAACTTTGAAACTACTTCGAAACTCGTTGGCTGTCATCACCCGCAAGAGGGACTCAGCCGTCTCCGCCCGTCGCCACAGGGGGACAGCCTCAGGGGGCTCGCATACTGTCCGCCGCGGCCAGGAACCAGTCCGCCGGACACAGATCCGGGTTACCGACGACCAGAACGGCCAGGCGCTCCAGAGCGCGGACGCTGCGTGCCGCGTGGTCGGCCCGGAGGGCTGCCACGGCATCGCACAGGGTCGCCGCCGCGATCTCGTCCTTGGAGCCACAGCGCCGGTAGGCGATGAGGGCCCTGCCGGCGGAGTTCTCGGCCTCCGTAGCTCGGCCCAGATGCCACAAGGTCCAAGCCTGATTGAAGGTGCACACGGCTTCAGGCAGGGACCAGCCGACTTCCCTGCTGCACTGCACCCCCGTGTCGAACGCGCTCAATGCCGGCGCCAGGTCGCCCATGCCCATTCTGGCGATGCCAAGGGTGTTCCATGAGAACCCGAGGGCCTCGGGAATCCCGGACTCGTCATACGCGGCAATCGAATCGTCGGCCGCGCGTGCTACGCGCGGCCAGTCATGCCTGGTCGCGTAGGCGCAGGCCAGTGCGTTGGCCTCACGGGCACGGACGATGGGCAAATCCGATCTGCCGGCCAGTTCGGATAATTCTGCAGATACCGCCAGGCCGAGATCCGGTCGATCGGCGTAACTGTGCGCCAGGCTCAGGCAGAGCAGGGCGTGCGCGTGTTCCTCCACCATGCCCAGTTCCGAGGCGATGTCGGCAGAACGCCTGAGCCGCTGCACGGCGTCCGCGGAGCGTCCTTCGAAGCGGTCCATGTCCCCGAGTAGGAACAGGATGCGTTGTAGACAGGCCGAGTCTTGTGGCGCACGGGCCAGTGACGCGGCCTCCTCCAGCAGTTGGATCGAAGCGCTCAGTGGTCCGATCGCGAACTGGGCATGTCCTCGAGCGACCAGATACGCAAGCCGCGCCTGCCGTCCCGTCAGTTGTCCCGCCAGGCCGGTGCAGATCGACAGTACGGCATTGGCCGAGCCCTGCCAGACCAGGAAGTCGGCGAACCGGTCGAGCAGTAGGGCCGCCTCGTCGTAGTCCTCGGCCAGCATGCGGTGCGTCAGCTCCCGTCGCTGCGGAGATACGTCCTGCGGAGTCCGCCACTCCTCCCGGGGTTTGGCGGACCGGGCGTGCCAGTCTGCGGCGCGACGATGGAGACGCCGGGCCAGGAGGGGGGCACGCCTGGTGAGGTCGGCGCGTGCGATATCGGTGTCCATGGGAAGCAGGGAGTACGTGCGGTCCTCGCGGTTCGCCCTGGCCAGGAAGCCCCGAGTCAGCCGCCGAAGTGCGCTGTTCACCTGGATTCCGGGTGCCAAGGGCTTGAGTGCCCACTCCACAGCCGCGAGCGGTACCGGCGTGCCGAAGACCGCCAGCACGTCCATGACCAGTTTGTGGTGCTCGTTGAGGTCGCGATAGCGGCGCTGCGCCAGTTCGTCCACCAAGCCGGAGATGGCTGTGGTGTCCCCCAGCCATTCGCGCAGCGAGCGCATACTGGCGTCGTCCTGGAGAGCTCCGGCGATGAGTTCCAGCCCCCTGGGCACGCCGTAGACCCGCCCGGCTGTCTCCGCCAGCAGTTCCTCGTCTGCGTCTCGGATGCCGCTCTGGCCATCGCCGTCCAGTTCCCGCAGCAGCGCGATCGCGTCAGGACGTGGCAGTCCGTCGTCCAGGACGATGCGCCGCTCGGCCCGGGAGTACCGGGCCGGGAGGGCGAGTGGCACTTGGCTGGTGATCAGCAGACGGGGTGAACTCTCGTGACTGAGCAGTGCTTGCACCATCTCCGTCAGCTCCGGCTCCCGGAACATGTCTTCGTCGTCCAGCAGTTCCTCCAAGTTGTCCAGAAGGACCAGGACTTGCAGGTGAGCCATCGCGTCGAAGAGCTCGCATGCCTTGTCGGCCGGACGCCGCCGGCTTCCCCACATGCGGTGCAGCCGTTCGGTCTCCTGCTGATCGAGCAGACGCAGGCAGTCAAAGAAGATCTGCTCAAAGGTGATCCCCGTGGTCCGCTCGCCGAAGAAGATCACCGCGTCCGGTGGTTCAGTCCGCTCCCCGTCGGGCCACGCACCCTCGGCAAGGCTTCGCGCAGCACGCACGGCCAGCAGGCTCTTGCCGATGCCGCGCCGACCCAGCAAGCTGATGATCCGGACCGGGGGTTCGGCGAATAACGCACGAATGCGCTGCAGCTCGCCCGTCCGGTCCTTGAACGAGTGGATGCCGAATGCCGGGCGCTCGTTCAGCATGCGAGCCACTCTGGGCCGGCTGGAGCCGTTCGGTCGCGACATCCCGTCTCCCCCGCAGGCGGAGGGCTACTGTGACCCACCCCACACTGTCAGCATAGGTATGAATCGGGGAGTTGGGGGAGCGCGGGGGGAACATGCGCCATCAGCACTGGGTGATCTGGCTGGCCACAGGTCTGGGCGCGGGTATGGTGGCCGGCGGTTGGATGATGGATGGTCTGGCCTATGTGCCGGGCTTTCTGCTGGAGATCGGCGTCACGTTGCTCCTGTTGGTCCCGATCGCCCTGCTCGAGCAACGGCTGCGACAGACGGAGCGGCAGACCCGGGAACTCAACGAAGGGCTGCGCCGAGTCGACCAGCAGGTGCGCCGGACGGCGGAGGAAGTGCACCGATTGGGGCAGGCGTCGGTCGACGGGGGCTTCAGTGAGCGTGAGACCACGCTGGCCGCGGCAGACAGCCGACGGGACCAGTCGTCGATCCGGCGGGCCTTGGAGCAGGCCCATGAGATGGGCGCGGTCTCCGCTGAGGGAGTGCGTGTGCGCCCAGCGGGGCTCGATGACGCCCGATTACGTTTCCGTCCGGCGCGCGACCTGCAGAACGCCGTCGTCGTTCGGGTGGAGGCGGAGTTGGGTGAAGAGACGGTGGCGTCCAGCTGGGAGCCATGGAGGCCGGGCGAGAACGCGCGACGGCTGTGCCGACGGCTCAACGCCCTCGCGGTCGGGCTCGGTGCAGGAGGCCCTGGGATGCAGCACCTGCCCTTCGAGGAATTGGTGACGCTGCTTCGCCTCGCTGTCACTTCGCACACCGGCGACGGACGAGATCTGGGAGCCGTCATCGAACTGGCCCACGAGGAATGGGTTGTCAGCGACGACGGCTTGTACGGCCGCCCCTGGCCCTACCGAGTTCCGCGTGCTCTCATCGTCGGAGATTCTGCCGGTGAGGTCGCGCAGTACTGTGTCCGGAACGCCCCCTTGGCCGACCCCGCCCACCTGGCTGACGCACTGGCGGTCGCGCGTGTCGCCTACCGCGCGGGCCCCGGCGCAGTTCCGCCCCCATGAGAGCGGCCTTCAGGCGCTCGCGCAGTGTGGTCCCGGGCGGCGTATGGCGGTCTCAAAGGCTCTTCGCGAAGCAGCGGCTCGACTCGTAGTGGCGGTAGTAGCCGAACTTCCCGCACGGCTCGTAGCCGCTCGATGTGTACAGGGCTATGGCCTCCGGCTGCTTCGTGCCGGTCTCCAGGACCATGCGGGTCCGGCCCGCCGCGCGGGCGTCCTCCTCCAGGGCGGCCAGGATGCGGCGCGCCAGGCCCCGGCCGCGCATGCCGTCGACCACGTACATGCGCTTGATCTCGGCGTCGCCGTCCAGGTTGCCCTCGTCGTTCGCGTCCTGGGTACGCCAGCCGCCCGAGGCGACGGGGGAGTCGTGCTCGTCGTACGCGATCAGGTAGGTGCCGTTCGGCGGTGCGAAATCCGAGGCGGCCATGACCGTGGCGTCGCCCCCGTCGCCGTAGCGGACGTGGTATTCGGCCTGGACCTGGTCGCTGAGCTTCGTGGCGTCGGGGTGGTCGAAGGGGACCCGGCGTATATGCATGCTGAGTACCGTATGTCAGCTCTTGTGTCGCGAGGGAGTGGGTTCGGTCCGGAACTGGACCTCGTCCAGTGTGCAGGTATCGTGCCGGGGTGCTCACTGTGACCTCTGTGAATGTGAATGGGCTGCGGGCCGCCGCGAAGAAGGGCTTCGTGGAGTGGTTGGCGGCGACCGACGCCGATGTGCTGTGCCTGCAGGAGGTGCGTGCCGAGCCGGGGCAGCTGCCCGAGCAGGTGCGGGCGCCCGAGGGGTGGCATGTGACCCACGCGCCGGCCGCCGCCAAGGGGCGGGCCGGGGTGTCCCTCTACAGCCGCCGCGAGCCAGACCGGGTCCAGGTCGGGTTCGGGTCGGAGGAGTTCGACGGCAGCGGTCGGTACGTGGAGGCCGACCTCCCGGGCGTCACCGTCGCCTCGCTGTATCTGCCCTCCGGTGAGGTCGGCACCGAGCGGCAGGACGAGAAGGTGCGCTTCATGCGCGAGTTCCTCGCCCATCTGAAAGGGCTGAGGGAGCGGGCCGCCGCCGAGGGCCGCGAGGTCCTGGTCTGCGGCGACTGGAACATCGCCCACCAGGAGGCCGACCTCAAGAACTGGCGGGGGAACCGGAAGAACTCCGGGTTCCTGCCCGAGGAGCGGGAGTGGCTCACCCAGGTCTTCGACGCGGCGGACGGGGGGTACGTCGATGTCGTACGAGCCCTGCACCCGGACACCGAGGGGCCGTACTCGTGGTGGTCATACCGTGGGCGGGCCTTCGATAACGACACAGGTTGGCGGATCGACTACCACGTCGCCACGCCCGGGCTCGCCGGGCGGGCCGTCAAGGGGTTCGTGGAACGGGCCGCCACGCATGAGGAGCGGTGGTCCGATCACGCGCCCGTGACCGTGGTGTACGAGAGGTAGCTGCTCAGGGCCTGCGCATACGGCGGTCCAGGGCCAGGGAGAGTTCTGCCTCCACCACGCTGCGCGCCAGCGGGCGCAGGCGCGGCAGGTCGGTCGCGGAGGCGTGGCGTAGGACCAGGTTGGTGAAGAGTTCGGCCAGGGCGTCGGCGTGGGTGCGGACCTGTTTGGCCGCGGCGAGGACTTCGGCGAGGGGGATGCCCTCGTGGACCAGAGCCGAGGAGACGTCCAGGAGGCGGCGGCTGATGTGGACGATCTCGTCGCCGTCGGTGCCGAGGTAGCCGAGCTCCATCGCGGCGGCGAGGTTCTCGGGCGTGGTCTCGCCGGCGAAGTGGTCGGCGAGTTCCTCGGGGGTGAGGTGGACCGGCTCCTCCTCGGTGGGGGCGCCCCCGACGCCGAGCAGGTCACCGACGTCCCGGCCGTTGTCGAAGGCCTCCGCGAGTTCCGCGATGCCGCTGAGGGTGTGGCCGCGTTCCAGCAGGGCCGTGATCGTGCGCAGCCGGGCCAGGTGGTGGTCGTCGTACCAGGCGATGCGGCCTTCCCGGCGGGGTGGCGGGATCAGTTTGCGTTCGCGGTAGAAGCGCAGGGTGCGCACCGTGATCCCGGCCAGGCGGGCCAGCTCTTCCATGCGGTATTCACGCTTCTCGGCCACCTGGGCACCTTAAGGCGTACCAGGGGTAACTTCCTCGTTCCGCCCCCTACCCATCAGTACGCCGCTGCCCTACGCTCCCATTGCGCCAGTGTTCACTGGCATGGTTCTCGTGGTGTGTGGAGGTGTCGGCATGGGCGAACGCGAACACGAACGCGAGCATGTGCGGGTCGCGGTGGTCGGGTCCGGGTTCGGCGGGCTGGGGGCCGCCGTGCGGCTGCGCCGCGAGGGCGTCACCGACTTCGTCGTCCTGGAGCGGGCGAGCAGCGTCGGCGGCACCTGGCGGGACAACAGCTACCCGGGGTGCCGGTGTGACGTGCCCTCGCATCTGTACTCGTTCTCCTTCGCGCCCAACCCCGAATGGCCGCGCACCTTCTCCGGGCAGGAGCACATCCGCGCCTATCTGGAGCACGTCACGGACGTGTTCCGGCTGCGTCCGCACCTCCGCTTCGACTCGGAGGTGAAGCGGATGACCTGGAACGCCGAGCGGCTGTGCTGGGACATCGAGACCAGCAGCGGGAACCTGTCGGCGGACCTGGTGGTGTCGGCGACCGGGCCGTTGTCCGATCCGAAGGTGCCGGAGATCCCGGGGCTGGAGTCCTTCCCCGGCAAGGTCTTCCACTCGGCCCGCTGGGACCACGACTACGACCTCACCGGCAAGCGCGTCGCGATGGTGGGGACCGGGGCCTCGGCCGCCCAGATCGTGCCGGCCGTGCAGCCCGAGGTCTCGCGCCTGACCCTGTTCCAGCGGACCCCGCCGTGGGTCATGCCCCGTGTCGACCGGAACATCAGCGGCACCGAGCGGTGGCTGCACCGGCAGCTGCCCTTCACCTCGCAGCTCAGGCGCGGACTGCTGTGGGGCATCCGGGAGTTGCAGGTGCAGGCGTTCACCAAGCACCCGAAGCAGCTCGGCCTCGTCGAGGACCTGGCCCGGCGCAACATGGCCCGCTCCATCAAGGACCCGGCCCTGCGGGCGAAGCTCACCCCGGACTACCGCATCGGCTGCAAGCGGATCCTGCTGTCCAGCGACTACTACCCGGCGCTCGCGCAGCCCAATGTGGACGTGGTCGCGAGCGGGCTGGCCGAGGTCCGCGGATCGACCCTGGTCGCCGCCGACGGCAGTGAGGCCGAGGTGGACGCGATCGTCTTCGGCACCGGGTTCCACGTCACCGACATGCCCATCGCGGACCGGGTCGTGGGCGCCGACGGGCGGACCCTCGCGGAGACCTGGAAGGGCGGCATGGAGGCCCTGCGCGGCGCCTCCGCCGCCGGGTTCCCCAACTGGATGACGATCATCGGGCCCAACACCGGCCTCGGGAACTCCTCGATGATCCTCATGATCGAGTCCCAGCTGAACTACCTGGCCGACTACGTCCGCCAGCTCGACGTCCTCGGCGGCCGGGTCGCTCTCGACGCCCGCCCGGCCGCCGTACAGGCCTGGAACCACCGGGTGCAGGAGCGTATGAAGCGCACGGTGTGGAACACCGGCGGCTGCACCAGCTGGTACCTCGACGCGAGTGGCCGCAACACCACCATCTGGCCCGGCACGACGGGCGAGTTCCGGCGGGCGACGCGTCGGGTCGACCTCGCCGAGTACGACGTCCTGCGCGTTCCCGTGCGGGCGGAGGCCGAGAAGGCGGAGGTGGACGCGTGAGCCGCCTCCTGCGCGTCGACTCCGGCCCCTACGCCCCGCCCGCCCCCGCGCGCGAACTGACCGCGGTGTCCGCCGACGGTGCCCGGCTGCACGTGGAGGTCCACGGCCCCGACGGCGCCCCGGCCGTCGTACTCGCCCACGGCTGGACCTGCTCCACCGCCTTCTGGGCGGCGCAGATCCGCGAACTGGCCGTCGACCACCGGGTCATCGCCTACGACCAGCGCGGCCACGGGCGCAGCCCCGCGAGCCCCGCGTGCAGCGCCGAAGCGCTCGCCGACGACCTGGAGGCGGTGCTCGAAGCCACCCTGGCGCCCGGCGAACAGGCCGTGATCGCCGGGCACTCCATGGGCGGCATGACCGTCATGGCGGCCTCCGCCAGGCCCGCCTTCCGCGCGCACGCGGCCGCCGTCCTGCTGTGCAGCACCGGCAGTTCGCAGCTGGTCGCCGCCTCCACCGTCGTGCCGATCCGGGCCGGGCGGCTGCGCACCTGGCTGACGCGGCGCATTCTCGGCTCCCGGGCGCCGCTCGGCCCGGTCACACCGCTGGCCCGGCGGATCCTCAAGTACGGCACGATGGGCGCCGGTTCGGCAGCGCACATGGTCGAGGCGTGTGCCCGTATCGTGCACGCCTGTCCCCGCAAGGTCCGCCACTCCTGGTCGCAGGTCCTGGACCTGCTCGACCTCGACCACGGCGTACGGGAACTGCGGGTGCCCACGGCCGTCGTGGTCGGTACGGCGGACCGGCTGACGCCGCCGGTGCAGGCCCGGGCCCTGGCCGCCGCGCTGCCGCAGTGCACCGGGCTCACCGAGCTGCCCGGCATCGGCCACATGACACCCGTCGAGGCGCCGGGGCTGGTCGGCGGGCGCATACGGGAACTCGTCCACACACACGTCCAGGTCGTATCCGAGGAGAGCGCATGAGCAGGGTGAGCCTCGAGGGGAAGGTCGCCGTGGTGACCGGGGCGGCGCGCGGCGTCGGGGAGTTGCTGGCCCGCAAGCTCTCCGCGCGCGGCGTGAAGGTGGCGCTGGTCGGTCTGGAGCCGGACGCGCTCAAGCAGGTCTCCGGGCGGCTGCACAGCGACAGCGACCACTGGCACGCCGATGTCACCGACCACGAGGCGATGTCCCGGGTCGCGAGCGAGGTCAAGGAGCGCTTCGGGCGGGTCGACATCGTGGTCGCCAACGCCGGTGTCGCCACCGGTGGTCCCTTCGCCGGCTCCGATCCGGAGTCCTGGCGGCGGGTGATCGAGGTCAACCTGATCGGCTCGGCGGTGACCGGCCGCGCCTTCCTGCCGTCGCTGCTGGAGAGCCGGGGGTATCTGCTCCAGATCGCGTCCCTCGCCGCGATCACCCCGGCGCCGATGATGACCGCGTACTGCGCGTCCAAGTCCGGTGTGGAGGCGTACGCGCACAGCCTGCGCGCCGAGGTCGGGCACCGGGGCGTGAAGGTCGGCGTCGGGTATCTGTCGTGGACCGACACCGACATGGTGCGCGGGGCCGACCAGGACGACGTCATGCGGGAGTTGAGGCAGCGGCTGCCCTGGCCGTCCAACAAGACCTACCCGCTGGGTCCTGCCGTGGACCGGCTGGTGGCCGGGATCGAGAACCGGTCGAGCCATGTGTACGGGCAGTGGTGGCTGCGCGGCATGCAGGGCGTGCGCGGCTATCTGCCCGGGGTCATCGGGACGGTGGGACAGCGCGAGATGCGGCGGTTCGCGGACCGGCTGACGGGCCTGCGCACGGGCCTCGTCGGGGCGGGCGGAGCGGCCGACGAACAGCACAGGACTACGCTCCGTAAGTGATCGACATGCGCAGGGTCACGACCCGTGTGAATCTGATCGAGCCAGATCCCCTCACCCCCAACGGGAGTGAACCCACATGGGTATGAAGGACCAGTTCCAGGAGAAGTCCGAGCAGTGGCAGAACCAGGCCCGTCAGAAGGCCGACCAGGCCCGCGAGCAGATGCAGGGCCGCGGTCGCCGTCGCGACGAGGACATCGACTCGCCGCAGCACCCGCAGCGTGACCGTGACCAGCGGGAGCGCGAGCAGGAGGACCGCTTCGACCAGGACTACGACGCCTGACGACGCGTGCTGAACGGAAGGGGTGCCTCGCGCGGGGCACCCCTTCCCCGCGTTCTCAGGCCCGGGGCGGCAGCTTCGGGCGGGAGCGGTCCGGTACGTCGCTGTAGGTCGGCGGTTTCGCGGCCGGGTCGGTCTCCAGCAGCCCGAGGGCCAGCTCCACCGCGTCGGTCAGCTGGGCGTGGCGGCCCTCCGCCCAGTCCAGCGGGGTGCGCAGGACGTCGATGTCGGGGGCGACGCCCTTGTTCTCCACCGACCAGCCGTACGCGTCGAACCAGGCCGCGTTCATCGGCACCGTGATCACCGTGCCGTCCCCCAGCTCATGGCGTCCGGTCATGCCGACGACACCGCCCCAGGTGCGCTGCCCCACCACCGGCCCCAGCTTCAGCAGTTTGAACGCGGCGGTGATCATGTCGCCGTCGGAGGAGGTCGCCTCGTCCGCCAGGGCCACCACCGGGCCCCTCGGCGCGTTGGAGAGGTACGACACGGGCTGGGCGTCGCGGGTCAGGTCCCAGCCCAGGATCGTGCGGCTCAGCGTCTCGATGACCAGCTCGCTGATGTGGCCTCCGGCGTTGCCGCGCACGTCCACGATCAGCGCCGGGCGGGACACCTCCATGCGCAGATCGCGGTTGAACTGCGCCCAGCCCGAACCGCCCATGTCCGGGATGTGTAGATAGCCGCAGCGTCCGCCGCTCAACTCCCGTACCACTGCCCGGCGTTTGGCCACCCAGTCCTGGTAGCGCAGCGGCCGCTCGTCCACCAGCGGGACGACTGCGACGCGCCGGGGCGGGCCCGCGCTCTCGGCCGGCAGGAAGGTCAGCTCCACCGTCGTACCGCCCGCGCCCGCCAGCAGCGGATAGGGGCCCGCGTCCGGATCGACCGGGCGGCCGTCGACGTGGGTGAGGACCGCGCCCTCCCGGATGCCCGTGCCGGCCAGCGGGGAGCGGGCCTTGGAGTCGGAGGAGTCGCCGGCCAGGATCCGCAGAACCGTCCAGCCGCCGTCCCGGCGTACGAAGTTGGCGCCGAGCAGGCCCTGTCTGCGCTGGTAGTGCGGCGGGCCCTCGTTGCGCCGGGCGGCGGACACATACGCGTGGGAGGTGCCCAGCTCGCCGAGCACCTCGCGCAGCAGGTCCGCGAACTCGTCCGGGGAGGCGACCCGTTCGACCAGCGGCCGGTACTGCTCCAGCACCCCGGCCCAGTCGATGCCGCACATGCCCGGCTCCCAGAAGTAGGCCCGGATCAGCCGCCCGGCCTCCTCGTACGCCTGCCGCCACTCCGCCGCCGGGTCGACCACGTGCAGGATGCGGCGCGCGTCGATCCACACCGTCGAGTCGGCGTCGCCCGACTCGACGGCCGGCACCGCGCGCAGCTCGCCCTCGTCGACCACGACCAGCCGGCTGCCGTCGCCGCTCACCGCGAACCAGTCGAGGTGGTCGACGAGTTCGGACTTCTTGGCCTTGGTGATGCCGAAGTGCTCCAGGGTCGGCCGGCCGCTGGTGTCGTCCGGGTTGGCGAACGTCTCGCCCAGCGCGCCCGAGATCGGCCAGCGCAGCCAGACCAGCCCGCCGCCCGCGACCGGGTGCAGCGCCGAGTATTTGGAGGCGGTCACCGGGAAGGGCGTGACCCGGCTCTCCAGCCCCTCGGCCTCGACGATCACCGCCCCGCCCTCCCCGTTCTCGTCGTCCTCCACCGGGTCGAGACCCCCGGCGGCCGGGCGGCCCTCCGGGTTCACCGCGAACGGGGAGGGCGTCGCGGAGGACAGCGGCACGAGGTACGGGCGGCAGCCCAGCGGGAAGGACAGGTCGCCGGTGTGCACGTCGTAGACGGGGTCGAAGCCGCGCCAGGACAGGAAGGCGAGGTAGCGGCCGTCGCGTGTGAACACCGGGTTCTCGTCCTCGAAGCGGCCGTTGGTGACGTCGATGACGACACCCCCCTCGATCCTGGCCATCTTGATCTGCCGCAGGGTCCGCCCGATGCCGGGATGCGACCAGGTCAGCCACGCCCCGTCCGGGGAGAACGCCAGGTCCCGGACGGGTCCGTTGATCGACCGGATCAGCTCGGTGACCTCGCCGTCCGAGTCCTCGGTCACGTCCACGAGCAGCAGCCGCCCGTCGTGCGAGGCGACGGCGAGCCGCTCGCCCTCCGGGTCGGAGACCAGCTCGCGCACCCGGCCCAGCGCGCCCGAGGCGAGCCGCCGCGGCTCGCGGGCGCCGGACGCCCGGGGCAGTGAGGCGATCTCGATCGCGTCCTCGCCCTCCGCGTCCGTCACATACGCCACCCGCCCGCTCGCGCCGAGCATCTCGGGCATTCGCACCCGGACGCCCGGGGTGTCGGTGAGGGTGCGGGCGGGCCCGTCGCGGTGGGTGAGCCAGTACAGGCTGCCGCGTACGACGACGGCACTGGCCCGGCCGGTCTCGTCGACCGAGATCCCGTCGATGTGCTGGGCCGCCGCCACCTGGTACGGGCGCCGCCCCGGGCGCGGCCCGCTCAGCCGTACCTCCAGCAGCCGCGGCTCGGAGTCCGGTGACAGGTCGTCGACCAGCCACAGATCGCCCGCGCACTGGTACACCACCCGGGTGCCGTCACTGGAGGCGTGCCGGGCGTAGAAGGCGTCGTGGTCGGTGTGCCGGCGCAGGTCGGAGCCGTCGTAGGCGCACGAGTAGAGGTTGCCGACGCCTTCGTGGTCGGAGAGGAAGGCGATCCGGCCGCCGACGAACATGGGGGAGTGCAGATGGCCGTCGAGGCCGGCCAGCAGCCGTTCGCCGTGCAGCCACAGCCGGCCCGTGGCGCCGCCCCGGTAGCGCTTCCAGGAGGCGGGTTCGTGCGGCGGGGTGCCGGTGAGGAGCAGGCTCTTGCGTTCGCCGTCCAGGTCCGCGACCTGGATGTCGGAGACCGGCCCCCAGGGCAGTTTGCGGCCCGGGGCGCCGTCGAGGGGGACCTTGTAGCCCCAGGTGAAGAAGGAGAAGGGCTCGCCGTGTGAGGCCACGGCCAGGATCTCGCCCTCCGGGGTCCAGCCGCAGACCCGGGTGTCGGCGCTGCCCCAGTGGGTCAGCCTGCGGCCGGGGCCGCCGTCGACCGGGACGAGATGGACCTCGGGCACCAGGGTGCGCCAGCTCGTGTACGCGAGGTGGCGGCCGTCGGGCGAGAAGCGGGGGTGACCCGCCTTGGTGCGGTCGACGGTGATCCGCCAGGCGCGGCCCGGGGCGTCGAGCGGGGCGAGCCAGAGGTCGTCCTCGGCCACGAAGCACAGCAGGTCGTCATGGAGGTGCGGCAGACGCAGATAGCTCACCTCCCCATGCTTTGCCCGGGGGCGGACCGCAGCAAGTTATGACAAACAGGCCGCCGTGACGCAGCACACGTACGAAACGGTTTCGTTTCCATAGAGGCTGCGCTACATTCGCCATGTACGAAACCGTGTCGTTCGGAAGCAGGAAGGTGAGAGAGATGACTGAGGTCGCCACCCCGCGTCGCAGTCGGATCACCCCCGAGCGTGAGGCCGAGCTGTACGGGGCCGTGCTCGACCTGCTCCGGGAAGTCGGCTACGACGCCCTCACCATGGACGCCGTCGCCGCGCGCACGCGCTCCAGCAAGGCCACGCTCTACCGCCAGTGGGGCGGCAAGCCGGAGCTGGTGGCGAAGGCGATCCGGCACAACAAGCCGGGCAACATCGCCGACATCGACACCGGGACCCTGCGGGGCGACCTGCACGCCCTCACGGCACGTGAGGACGACTGCGCCATGCAGCAGAACGCCGCGCTGATGCGGGGCCTGTTCATGGCGGTGCACGCCAACCCGGATCTCCTCCAGGCGTTCAGAGAACTGCTCATCGAGCCTGAGATGGAGGAGTTCCAGAGGGTGGTGCGCAAGGCGGTCGACCGCGGCGAGATCCGCGCCGACTGCCCGGCACTGGACTACGTCGTGCACATGCTGGTGGGCGCCTTCGCCACCCGCACGCTGATCGACGACCAGCCGCCGACGCAGGCCTTCCTCATCTCGTACATCGACGCCGTGGTCCTCCCCGCCCTCGGCATCCCCACCACCTGAGCAATCCCCCTCACCTGAGAAACCGCAGCACCTGACGCGATCGCCGCTCACGTCGTCGGGCTGATCACCCCTGCCCTGAAATACCCCACGACCTGACCGGGAGTACGCCCTCGTGGCCACTTTCCTCTACAAACTCGGCCGGCTCTCGTTCCGGCGGCGGCATTTCGTCGCCCTGATATGGGTGGCCCTGCTGACCCTCGCCGGGGTCGGCGCGGCCAGCGCCCCCGCCGCGGGCAACAGCTCGTTCTCCATCCCCGGCACGGAGGCCCAGAAGGCCTTCGACCTGCTGGAACAGCGCTTCCCAGGCGTGAGCGCCGACGGCGCCACCGCACGCGTCGTCTTCAAGGCGCCGAGCGGCGAGAAGATGACCGACCCCGGCAACAAGGCGACCGTCCAGGAGACCGTCAAGGAACTGGCCGACGGTTCCGAGGTCGCCCGCGTCACCGACCCGTACCAGGCGAAGGCCGTCAGCAAGGACGGCAGGATCGCGTACGCGCAGGTGTCGTACAAGGTCTCCGGCATGGAGCTGGAGGACTCCTCCCGCGACGCCCTGCAGGACAGCGCGCAGGACGCGCGCGAGAGCGGGCTGACCGTCGAGATCGGCGGTGACGCGCTCCAGACGGTCCCGCACACCGGCTCCAGCGAGATCATCGGCATCGCGGTCGCGGCCGTCGTCCTCGTCATCACCTTCGGCTCACTGATCGCGGCCGGTCTGCCGCTGCTGACGGCGCTCATCGGCGTGGGCATCGGCGTCTCCACGATCACGGCCCTGGCCAGTGTGCTGGATCTGGGCTCGACGACCTCCACCCTGGCGATGATGATCGGCCTGGCGGTCGGCATCGACTACGCCCTGTTCATCGTTTCCCGCTACCGCGCCGAACTGGCCGAGGGCCGTGACCGCGAGGAGGCGGCGGGCCGGGCCACCGGCACCGCGGGCTCGGCGGTGGTCTTCGCGGGCCTGACGGTCGTGATCGCACTGGTGGGTCTGTCAGTCGTCAACATCCCGATGCTGACGAAGATGGGCATCGCCGCGGCGGGCACGGTGGCCATCGCGGTGCTGATCGCACTGACCATGATCCCGGCGCTGCTCGGCTACGCGGGCCGCAGGGTGAAGCCGATGGGGGAGAAGGGCAAGCGGTTCGGCCGGACGCCGAAGAAGCCGGAGCGCCCCAACCTGGGCACGCGCTGGGCGAGCTTCGTCGTACGCCGCCCGGTCGCGGTGCTGCTGCTCGGTGTCATCGGCCTCGGCGCGGCGGCCGTCCCGGCGTCCAGCCTGGAACTGGGCCTGCCGGACGACGGCTCCCAGCCCACCTCCACCACCCAGCGCCGCGCCTACGACCTGCTGTCCGAGGGCTTCGGCCCCGGCTTCAACGGCCCGCTGATGGTCGTCGTCGACGCCAAGGGCAGCGACGACCCGAAGGCGGCCTTCACCCAGGTCGGCGACGAGATCAAGGGCCTGAAGGACGTCGTCACGGTGACGCCGCCGGCACCCAACAAGGCCGGCGACACGGCCACCATCACCGTGATCCCGGGCTCCCAGCCGTCCTCCGTGACGACGGAGAACCTGGTGCACGGCATCCGGGACGCCGGCACGGGCATCAAGGCCGACACGGACGCGAACGTCCTGGTCACCGGCAGCACGGCGATGAACATCGACGTCAGCGAGAAGCTCAACGACGCGCTGATCCCCTACCTGGTCCTGGTGGTCGGCCTGGCCTTCCTCCTGCTGATCGTGGTCTTCCGCTCGATCCTGGTCCCGCTGAAGGCGGCCCTCGGCTTCCTGCTGTCGGTGATGGCCGCCCTCGGCGCGGTGGTCGCGGTCTTCCAGTGGGGCTGGCTGTCGGACCTGATGGGCGTGGAGCAGACGGGCCCGGTCATGTCGATGATGCCGATCTTCATGGTCGGCGTGGTCTTCGGCCTGGCGATGGACTACGAGGTGTTCCTGGTGACCCGGATGCGGGAGGCCTACGTCCACGGCGAGAAGCCGAGCCAGGCGATCGTGACGGGCTTCCGGCACGGCGCCCGGGTGGTGACGGCCGCCGCGGTCATCATGATGGCGGTCTTCGCCGGCTTCATCGGCTCGTCCGAGTCGATGGTCAAGATGATCGGCTTCGGCCTCGCGATCGCGGTCTTCTTCGACGCGTTCATCGTCCGCATGGCCATCGTCCCGGCCGTCCTGGCCCTGCTCGGCCGCAAGGCCTGGTGGCTGCCCAGGTGGCTGGACCGGGCGCTGCCCAACGTGGACGTCGAGGGCGAGGGCCTGCGCTCGGACTCCGACCGTGGGGACACGGACCGGGAGCTGGTGCGCGCCTGACGTTCCACCGCTTCCGATGAACCGGCCGGTGAGGGCTCCGTGGGGACGGGTGCCCTCACCGGCTTTTCCGTGCTCATCCCGCTTACAGGCTGCGGGCGGTGATGTCGCCGTAGGCGGTGGTCGCGCGGATGTTCAGGCCGGCGGCGGCGCCGTCGGCGTTCATCAGGGTGTTGTGGATCCGGCCGAAGCCGGTGCCGGCGTCCAGGGAGGCGGAGACCCCGCGGCCGGCGCCGACCGAGATCGCGCCGTGCTCGGTGCGCAGCTCGACAGAGCCGCCCAGGGCCTCGGCGACCCGGATGTCGCCCTTCTGGGTGCTGATCTCCGCGGATCCGCCCAGCCGGCCAACCGAGACATCGCCGGCGAGCAGGGTGAGACGGGCGCCCTCGGTCTCGTCGAGCTTGACCGAGCCGTGCGCGCCCTCGAAGGCGACATCGCCGAGCCGTCCGACGCCCCGGAACTCGGAGCTGGCCGCCTTCGCCTCGACACGGGAGCCGGCGGGCAGCTGGACGGTCACCTCGACGGACCCGGAGTTGCCGAGGATCCGGTTCTTCGCCGGTGCGGCCTCGATCCGCAGGACACCGTCGCCGTACTCGACGGTGATCTGCTCCGCCGCCTTCACATCGCGGCTGCTGGAGCTGTCCGCGGGCCGGACCTCGACGGTGGTGTCGGCCCGGTCGGCGGCGATGAACCGGACATGGCCGGCGGGGATGTCGAGGACGGCGGAGATCGGGGCGGGGGTGGTGAACTTCTGCATCGTGCGCTCCTTCGGCTCTTCGTTTCTGATGAAGGAAACGCTACGTTGCGTTCATTGATCTGGCAACGCACTCGTTGCGCTGTAAGTGCGTAAATGCAGGTGAGAGTAGCAATTTCATTGCAATGGCTGTTGATTTAACGCAACGTCGCATGGGCTTTCGTTGCAATGAAATGAAGGTGAACGCTATGCTGGAGGCCACCTGGGAAGAACGAAGGAGATCGCGATGCCGGGAGGCAGGCTCACCCAGCAGGAACGTCAGCAGATCGCGCTGGGACTGGCCGACGGCCTCGCCTACGCGGAGATCGCCAGACGCGTCGACCGCCCGACCTCGACCATCACACGCGAGGTCATGCGCAACGGAGGTCCCACCGCCTACCGCGCCGACCTGGCCCACCGCGCCACCGAACGCCGCGCCCACCGGCGCCGACAGGCCACGCCCCGGGCGGCCGAGGCGCCCCCGCAGGCCCACGGGCGCGACGCCGAGGCCGTGCGTGAGTACGAGGAGGTGTTCACCACCGCCCTCATGGCCTCGGGCATGACCACGATGCCGGCCCGCGTGATGGCCTGCCTCACCCTGACCGACAGCGGCAGCCTCACCGCGTCCGAGCTCGTCCAGCGCCTCCAGGTCAGCCCGGCGTCCATCTCCAAGGCGATCGCGTTCCTGGACAGTCAGGGCCTCGTCCGCAGGGAACGCGACGAACGCCGCCGCGAGCGCTACATCGTCGACGACGACATCTGGTACCAGTCGATGATGGCCAGCGCCCGGTCCATCGCCCAGATCGTCGAGCTCGCCCGCCAGGGCGTCGGCGTCCTCGGCCCCGGCACCCCGGTCGCCGCCCGGCTCGAGAACATCGCCCGCTTCCTCGACTTCGTCAGCGAGAGCACGGCCCGCGCCGCGGAGCAGGCCCGCGAAGTGCTCCGTACGAAGGTGGAGCGGCCCTAGGGGGCTGAAGCCGCGGATGTCACGCCGGGGGGACGGCGTGCGCCGAATCCCCCTCGCGTGTCCGATACACGGACCGCTAGCGTGCCCCCATGACGACGACAGCCGCCACTGACGCCGAGAACTCCGGAGCACACCCCCTTTTCGCCCAGGCCCTGCGGGAACTGGGGCTCGACGAGGTCGTGCCGCGCATCCGGCGCTTTCCGGAAGCCACCCGTACCGCCGCCGAGGCCGCCGCCGCTCTCGGGTGTGAGCTGAGCCAGATCTGCAAGTCGCTGATCTTCGCGGCCGACGGGGTGCCCGTGCTGGTGCTCATGGACGGGGCCTCCCGGGTCGACGTCGAGCTGGTGCGGAAGGAGCTCGGCGCGGACAAGGTCACCCGGGCCAAGGTCGACGTCGTGCGGGAGACGACCGGTTATGCCATCGGCGGCGTGCCGCCCTTCGGACACCGGACGAAGACGCGCGTGCTGGCCGACCGGTCCCTGCTCGGCCACGAGACCGTGTGGGCCGCGGCCGGCACGCCGTACACCGTGTTCCCCATGACGCCCCGCGACCTCGTCGCCCACGCCGGCGCCACCCTGGTGGACGTGCGCGAGAGCGACTCGTGACGCCGCTGGTCACGGCGGCCGTACTGCTCGCCGCCGTGACCCACGCGAGCTGGAACGCCATCGCGCACAGGATCACGGACAAACTCGCCGGGTTCGCGCTGATCTCCGGCGGCGGACTGGTCATCGGGCTGGCGCTCGCGCCGTTCGTGGCGTTCCCGGCGGCCGGGGCGTGGCCGTATCTGTTCCTCTCCGCGGCCGTTCACATCGCCTACTACGCGCTGCTGATGAAGTCCTTCCGGCTGGGCGACTTCGGGCAGGCCTATCCCATCGCGCGCGGCACCGCGCCCCTCGTCGTGACCCTGCTCGCCGCGCTCCTCGCACACGAGGTGCCCGACGGGTGGGCCGCCGCCGGGATCGCCCTGTCGTGCGCGGGGCTGACCGGCGTCGCCCTGTGGGGGCTGCGCGGGCACCGGCCCGACTGGGCGGCGATCGGGGCGGCCCTGGCGACCGGGCTGACGATCGCCGTGTACACCGTGGTGGACGGGCTGGGCGTGCGTGCGTCGGGCTCCTCGCTCGGGTACATCGCCTGGCTGATGGCCGTGCAGGGGGCCGTCATCCCCGCGTACGCGCTGAGCCGCTGGCGCGGGCGGACCGTCGCACTGCTGCGGCCGTTCGCCGGGATCGGTCTCATCGGCGCCGCCCTCTCCGTCGCCGCCTACGCCCTCGTCCTGTGGGCCCAGACCAAGGCCGAGCTCGCGCCCATCGCCGCGCTGCGCGAGTCGTCGGTCAAGCGTCGCTCATACAGTAATAAGGGGCTGTTCAGGCGGCTACATGGGAAATCTGGGCCTCCTGGCGCTGCAGTACAGAAGCTACTCGCAGGTTCACGCACATCAGCGTGTCGCGGGGCTCATTGCGTCGTCTCCCGCAGCCTGATCTCCCAGGCCAGGATGCTGCCGAGTCGCAGCGTCAATCGGTGAGGTTTTCCTCCTCCTCTGGGTCTGGCAAGGCTAGAGGCTGAAGCAAAGCCACCTGCAACGCTTCCACGATTGATGCAATGTGCGTTGATACACCCGGCGAGAACTCTTCTTTCGACAGGAACCCTGTCAGCCTGGGAAGATGAAAAACGGGAAAAGTGGATCCCCCGGCCATGGAGTATCTCTGAGTTTGATATTCATCTATCACTCTATTGAGGAAAACCTCGATCTCGCTGTAATGTTTAGCTAGTGAGTTCCCTGTCTTAATCTCGACACTAGCGGCAACTGCAGCCGCATTTAGCCTTTCATCGTTGATCAGTGGGGCGAGTTTTGTGAACTGCTCGAACTCAAGCTGCTGATCGATGAGTACCGCCATATACTTGTCGTAGGTTTCAATCGTGATACTCCTGCCGCTCGATCCTTGCGTTTCGGCGAGCAGAAGCCTCCGCACGCGCTTGACGCGATTGTAAGAAGTCACTGTGGCCTGCAGTGTGGACCGTAGAAGCTCGTCTTGACGATGCCGTTTGTCTCGGCGGTCGGAGACGCGGCGTTGCCACCGCTCAAGCTTCTTGTCGTGAAGGTCTTCCTTCCTCGTGCGGCTTTGAGTGAAGCTGAGGGTAGCCAACGTCGCCAGGGACCCCAGGATGGCGACGGCCAGTACCTGCAATGAAGTTTTTGCGACTTCATATCGCAGAGTATTACTCTGGGGACTCGCTGACCATGCCCAAGCCAACACCGCTATGGCTACGATAGCAATACTGAAGAAGACCGCTATGCTGGCCCGCGTTGTGGTCCAGAATTTCTTGCCGCCACTCATTTAATGTCACCTTCCCCTGGACTGCTTCCTGAGTCTTAGTGGTTCGGGTGAATGAGAAATGTCCAGGCCGCGGGGCAGTCTCGCTTAGGCTACCTGCACTTCATCGGGAAAATTGAATCTTAGGGGCATGATTGGTCGCGCCAACCGTGCAATGTCATCAAACCACTGTGTCCACTTCTCATCCCTCTCCACCAGGCTGCTTCGCAGACTGCAGTACCTATCGAGGAATTCTTCAGTTTCCCTGGGAGTCCACAATCGGCGCTGCTCATTACGAATGGCCTGTGCGGCACCGGAAGATAGGTGCGGCAGTGAGGCGTCGCGAGAGTATATTTCCTCCTCGCTCCGCCGACAGTGGACGTGCAGTGCATCCACAAGGATTGTCTGTTGATCCATGCATGCCGCTGTGGCCAGCACGCCCTCACAGCCGGCTTCGTATATCGATCGACGGCACACTCGGAAGGGAAAACCTGTATCCCTGGAATTTTTCCAGTATCGCTCTACCACGCTCATTAGACTTATAGCCCATGGAGTAGCTACAAAATGAACCTTAATGTGGTAGCGAGCCTCCCTCAGTATGCTTACGAGTTCGTCGGCGTGCGCTGGGTTTCGGAGAGTGCCGTCTATTACGATGTTGTGTTTTTTCCCGACCAGCCAGTCGATCGATTTAAACAGCCATTTTGTGGCGTCCCTGGCGGTTCGCGATGAGGCTGTCTCGTGGTCTTCCGCCAGTAGCTGAAGCCAATCAGGGTGTTCGACTCGAAACAAGTCCTTGCTGATTTGAACACCCTGTTCAATTGGGGAGTTCTTGCCCGCGAGACTACTCTTTCCTGCGCCTGGTTGACCGCCTAGCAGCCAAGCCCTAGCTTGGGCGGCGGCGCCGGCCCTTTGCAGTCGAGGGATAATGCGCTCCTGGAAGATGCGTTCGCTATCTTCGTTAGGGAGTACATCCTGATTCTGGCTTTCCATGGATGAGAGGCCACATCTGCTTGATGGCTTCTTGATATCGAGCGGCGGCTTTAGTCAGCTCGGCGCCAGCGAGGTTGCTCAGCCGCCCCATCTCGGCGTCATACCTCGCCCTCTCTTCCGCATACTGCTTAATTGCACTCTCATTGGGGTGAGGCTTCTCCTGCTCCTCGCGAATCCTGTAGGAGTAGCAGGAAATAAGGGCTCCGAGTGCCTCTTCGGCAACCGGATACTGCGGTTCCGCAGGCTGAATGGGCCTGTCGAGCAAGGCCTCGTTACCTACGCAAGAGTGTCCGGGCATGCCGTCGTCCATCTCTCTGTGATGCTCTTTCATGTATTACCTCAACCGTAGCCGAGATCACAGGGTTGCGCCTCGGGAGTCGAACATCCCGAATGGTGGCCTTATGCATTCACGCCATTACCCAACGTCAAGCATGTCCCCACACTAAGAAGCTAGTCGGTAGAACCAGATTTCCCTACGGCCCAACATGTGACGGCCATCACCTTGCGGCGGCCCGGGCCCCCTACTCCTTGATCCTTTGCCCGCATCGTGCTGGGGAACGACCGGGTAGTCATGAGGAATGTGTCGGCTGCAGTCGTGGGGTGGACAGGGTCCACGAGATGGTCTGTACGGTCATGGTCGTGTCCGGCGTACGTCGGGTTGGTCACCCGCAGGCGTGCGCTGGTTGATCGCATGCGACTAGGGGAGCTGGTACGGGCATGGCGGTTAACGCTGCTCGGTCGGACGAGGGGTTCACGTCGGTGAGGGCTGCGCAGGTGATGAGTGCCGCGTGCAGGACGGCCGGGTTGAACGACAGAGGTGCCGAGCTGATCCGGCTCGGGGAGAACGCGCTATTCCGGCTGGCCTCAGCGCCGGTAATCGTGCGGGTTGCCCGCAGTGCGGAGTACCTGCCGAAAGCGCGCACTGAGGTAGTCGTTTCGCACTGGCTTACTGCGGAAGGGTTCTCGGCCGCACGCGTGGTCGAGGATCTGGAACAGCCGTTGTTGGTGGACGGCCACCCGGTGACCTTCTGGCATCTCATCGTGGAAGGTGACCGTAAGGCGACGTACGAGGAACTGGGAAGCATGCTGCGGGATCTGCACTCGATGACGCTGCCGACCGGGCTTAAGCTGCCGTCGTTCGATCCCTTCGGCAAGCAGGAATTGCGGATCTGCCGGGCTGCGATCCCGGATGACGACAGGGTCTTCTTGCGGAAACGCTGGCGAGAGCTACGCGACCAGTTCGGGGAGTTGAGGTTCGAGACCCCCAGGGGGCCGGTACACGGTGATGCGCACGTACAAAATCTCATGGTGAATGACCGGAATGAAGCAGTCTTGATCGACTTCGAAGCCTTCTGCTTCGATCACCCTGAGTGGGACCTGATGGTCACGGCCACGGAGTATCACAGCCTCGGGTGGCAGACCGACGAACAGTACGCCGACTTCGTGCGGGCATATGGGCGGGACCTGTATGACTGGTCAGGCTACGGCACGCTTCGACGACTTCAGGAGTTCGGCATGACGACATGGCTCATGCAGAACGTGCAGGAGGACCATGACACGGCGGATGAGTACCGCCGGCGTATTGCTGCTCTGCGTGATGACGATGCGCCGCGTGACTGGCGACCGCGCTAGCTGTCACTCGTCCTCGTCGTCCAGTCGGGCGAGGGCTTCCCTGACTCGCTCGTTGAAGGCGCCGACGACGGGATGGCTGTCATGCGCGCTGACCTCCGCTTGGAAGTCGGTGACGTAGCGCTGGAAGCGGGAGGACTGGAGGGAGTTGCCGCTGTCCACGGCAAGGCTTGCAGTGGTGACGGCGGCTTCCAGATCACCATTCAGTAGAAGACTCTGGGCCAACACCATGCGGCAGAAACCGAGCGTGCGAGCGTATTGAGGGTCAGTGCTGTCCACGGCGCGCTGTGCATGCGCGACGGCCTCCTGGCGCATCTTCAGGTCACGGAAACAGTGGCAGAACTCACCCAGGAGTTCGGCGTCGTCGAAGTAGCTCAGCCAGGCGGGGTCGTCCCTGGTGTCGGCTTGCTCGAAGTGGCGTTCTGCCTGGTTCATGGCATGGCTGGCCCCGGTCCGGTCGCTCGCGCTGGCGAGGGCGCGGGCCTCCATGGCCCAGTAGTTCGCCATGGCCCGTGGGGTGGCTCGGCCCTTGGACCCCTCGATGGCGGCGCGGGCGAGCTGGATGGCTTGGGTGTGATTGCCCAGGTAGTTGGCCTGGTGGCTGAGGTTGCCGAGAATGCGAGCGCCGAACATGCGGTCGTCGATGACCTGAGATAGGCGCAGGGTGGAGGTGAGGTAGCGGTGGGCGAGTCGGTGGTTTCCGACGTCGTACGCGGTCCATGCGAGCAACTGAGACACTTCGGCGGCGGCGCTGAACAGTGCATGGCCTACCTTTTCGCTGTAGCTGGCGCTGAGCAGGGGTAGGACTTCGTGGCGGAAGTAGTGGCGTAAGGCTCGGTGGCCGTGGCCTCCGCCGTACTTGAAGTCGAGCTGCATGAACGTGGCGGCTGCGTCTCTGATCGCGCGTACATCGCGCATACCGACGCGCTGGTGAGCGGGGCGGTCGGCCTGGATACCGTCGGGGCGCGCGATCATCCAGGAAAGAACGGCTGCGCTGAGGTCGGTGTCTGCTACGACCAGACGGTTGGTGACCGCCTCCTCGGCACGCTCCTGGGCGAGTCCGTCCAGCATGGACAGCACGTCGGGGACCGTGCTTGGGTAACCGACTGAATCGGAGGCGGCCGGCCGGGACTGGTCGAAGAATCCGAGATCGGCCGGTGAGACCCGGTGGCCCAGTTTCGAGCTGAGCACGTCTGCCATGATCGCCGCCGTCTGAGGCTGGATGCCCGAGCCGTCCCGCCACCGCTGCACGGAAACGTGCGTGGTCCCAAGGCTGATGCCGCGCTGGTCTGCGGCATCCCTCATCCGCTTCGCCAGGCCCTTGTTCGAGACCTTTGCCTCGTCCATGACGGCGATCAATTGCGCGTTCGGCTCTCGGCTCATGCTCCCCTGCCAACCCGAGAATGACAGCGAGTGTTCATCGTGTCACAGCATTCTCGCGTCGGGGGGTTCATTGGTGAACCCCCCTTGCGTTTCCCGGTGTTCACGTGAACCCCCTGATGAACGCTCCCGGTGACGACCCGTGCGCCGTGTACTGGCTTTCCGGAAAGCAAGCGGTGCCATGAGTGCCGTAGAAGTTCGGAAGGGGACGTCATGGATGCGGGGAAGGCCATGCACCTGGCGAGTGAGTTGGACGCTTACGCGCACTGGTTCGTGGCACCGAAACCGTCGTCGGGCGGGCACTTTCTGACGCTGACGCTGTTCGCCGAGTGCGGTAGCACGGCGCGCATCGCACGGGACACGACGTTCGTGTTCCTGCGCGGCGTTGTTGCGGAAGAACTCATCCACGATGCTCGGCTGGTTGTGTCCGAGCTGGTCGGGAATGTCGTGAACCATGCGGTGCCGGATCGAGGTAAGGCGCATCCCGGAGGCTTTCGGCGCATTGACGTGGCGTTCAAGCTGTACCCGAAGTGGCTCTTCATCGGCGTCACGGATGAGGACTCGACGCCCCCGCTCCTGCCCATGGGCGATGTGTACTCGCCCGAGCTGATGGCGGACATCTCGGAAGCGGTTCTGCCCGACAGTGGACGCGGGTTGTTGATTGCTCAGCGGGTGGCAACGGCGGTCTGGTGGACGCCGGGCGAGCGGGGCGGAAAGACGGTTTGGTGCCGCTTCGACCTGGACGGCCGGGAACTGAGCGAACCGTCCTGATGATCTCCGGGCCTCTGCCTCCTCGTTACTCCCACGCGATCGGGAGTCGGTGGCGGCCCGGAACCCCGGCCGGAGCTGACCTCTCCGGCCAATGGGGCGCGGCCCTGGTGCATACGGGACCCCGCAGGATCCCCTGACCCGGAGCACGGGGCCGCGCTTCACAACCTCATACCGAGACCGGACCACCCCCGCGCCTGGCAGCAACCGGGGTGGTCCGGGAGGGGACACAGCGTTCCCCGGTGCCCGATGGTACCGGGGTCGTTGTGCTGCTCATGCGCCCCGGGCCAGCAAGAGTTGACGATCCGTTATCTGTACGGATGGGAGTGGCCAAGTGACTGGCGCGGGTGAGGACTGGCTGCGTGACGGTCTGGACGACATCGCGGACGCGGAGTCCAGCATGTGGGTGCGCGGCGTCGACTACATCGCGGGGTGGCGCGAGGCGCGCGCTGCCGCAGACCGGTTGAACAGGGCCCTTCTGGGGGTCGGGTTCGAGTTGTCCGGTGTGCGTGCGGTGGCCTCGACCAACGGGGCTGGGCGCGGCGTCGTCCGGCTGGCGGGGCGGCCGATCGAGGTGGAGGAGCTGGCCGGTCTTCTGGAGACGCTTGCGACCACTGACGGCGGCGTGGGATGAACGGCGTTTTCGCTGATGAGCGGCGCGGGTGGGCAAGTCGTCGGCTGGAGAGACTTTGGGCGGGAGCTGCCATGGGGCGAGTGAACAGGGGGCCCTACGCTCGCCCGGCGAATCGGGCAGGTACTGGTCCTGCCCGCGTTTGTGCCCGATGGGCCCCCTGTTCTTCGAGGCTCGCCCCATGGTGGCTGCCTAAAGTCTCGGAGGCCGGCGACCCTCAGCCCGGTGGGCTCCGGCCCTCGGCGACCGGTCGAGACGCGAACTCCTCGGGCGCGGTGCGGTGCGGGGCGTCGGGCGACCGGACGGGACCGGCGGTCACGCCGCATGCCCGGCCGGGGCGGCCGGGCGCCCCGGCGCGCCGCAGGCGCGCCCTTGAGGAAGTGAAGGTGGTTTCGACCGATCATCGGTGCCGCTCAGGCCTGACGGCGTTTGGCGGGCTGCTTGGCGGTGGTGATCCGGTAGGCGGCTTCCGCACGGTCGGCTCCGATGCGGAGTTCTTCGAGGATCAGGGCGCGGTCGGCGGTGCCGTGGGTGACGCGGGTCAGGTGCAGGATCGGGGTCGCGTCGGGGAGCTGGAGCGTGGCGCGCTCGTCGGGCAGCGGCATCCGGGCGCGTACGGTTTCCGACCACCACAGCGTGTGTCCTGCGTTGGTGAGCTCCTCGTAGACCGCTGTCGGGCGCTGGTCCGGTTCTTCCGCGAGTGCGGGCACGGTCTCGGCGACCTCGAAGGGGATCAGCGTGCGGTGCATCGTGCGTGTGCCGGTGGTGGCATCGGCAAGGAGCCTGTCGCAGCCGAACAGTTCCTCTTCCTCGCCCAGGTTGAGCAGTCGGCCGGTGGCCTTCGTGGTGCGGGTGCGGTAGACGCTCGGTTCCTCGGCCTCGTCCCAGACGTCGCCGTTGGGCATGGCGAACTGCCCGTCCGGGGTGCGGGTGATGCGGCGTTCGAGCGTGAGTGTCGGCTGTCCGTCGGAGCGTACGAAGCTGCCCTTGCCGTGCCGGACGTCGATCAGTCCTTCGGCGCGCAGTGCCGCGATGGCGTTGCGGACGGTGGGGCGGGAGACGCCGTAGCGGGCCATGAGCTGAGCTTCGGACGGCAACAGGGACTCGGGGGCGAACTCTCCCGACAGGATCGCTTCCCGGATCGCTGCGGCCACCTGTTGGTAGAGGGCTCCGGGGCGCTGGATCTCCGTCATCTCGGCATCTCCGGTTCGGGGTCGTAGGCACGTCGCACGCGCGACATCACTCGTCAGCATAAGTAGTTGCATCGTCGCCGTACAGCACTACATAGTCATAACTCATAAGGACAAGTGACGTCAGTACATCGCTGGCGCTCTGACAGGCCAAGGAGGCCACAGAACATGCAGTCCATTCCCGTGGACACGACGCGGCTCGGCGTACTGCGCTGCGCCATCGCGCCGGAAGCCAAGCTCAGCAACCCCGAGACACAGGAGGTGAAGAAGGACCGGGACGGCAACCCGGTCTACACCGTGGCCGTGACCGTGCGGCAGGACCGTCGGCGGATCTCCGTCATCGAGATCGCAGTGACCGGCGAACCCAAGGGCATCGAGGAAGGCCAGATCGTCAAGGTCACCGGGCTGACCGCGTTCGTCTGGTCGATGGGCGAACGCCACGGAGTCAGCTTCCGTGCTGACGCGATCACCCCCGTACCTGGCACGGCTGCGCACGCCAAGGGCGGTGCGGCGTGATGCGGCCGGTCCTGCTCGCCTTCGCCCTGGCGGCGCTGGCCTGGGTGCTCGTCGTGGGGGACCTTGTGCGCCGGCATCGTCCGGCCTGGCACTGGTACCTCGTCGGCTACCCGGTTGCTGCCTTCCGAGTGGTCGTCACCTGGCGCAAGGTGGCCATGCTGAACGACCTGGCCGTCTCCCGGCGTCCGTCTCGCGGCCTGCTCGGTGACCTGATGGTCAAGGGCGATCCGCTGCGGCCGGTGGCTCCGCGGTTCTCCTTTCCTCGCGCCACGCGCATGGGCCTGACTCTGATCGTGCGCCTGCACGCAGGTCAGACACCGGCGACCTACCTGAAGGCTGCCGACGCGTTCGTTCATGCGTGGAAGGTCCACGCGGTGCGGGTGACCTCGCCCGAACGCGGGCTCGTGCTCCTGACGGCAACAGCGACGGATCCACTGGAGCGCCCTGGCTTAGCCACCGCCCCGGCCGAACTCCTCTCCGCGCTCATAGGCGTGATGGAGAGCGGCGGGGCGTGGGTGATGAACCTGCGGCTCGTACCCCACTGGCTCATTGCCGGGGCCACCCGGTCCGGCAAGTCGACGCTCCTTTCCCGGCTGATCACCCAACTTGCTCCGCAACGTGTCGCCCTCGTCGGCATCGACTGCAAGGGAGGTATGGAACTTGGGCTGTTCGCCGGACGTCTGAGCGCGCTGGCGACCTGCCGCCGGGAAGCGGTCGCCGTGCTCTCCGCGCTCGTGGGCGACATGCAGGACCGGATGAGCGTCTGCCGGTCGGCCGACGTGCGCTCGATCTGGGAGCTGCCCGGCAAGTTGCGGCCGGTCCCGGTCGTCGTCCTGGTCGACGAGATCGCTGAGCTGTACCTGTCCGACGGCACCCGCGAGAGCAAGGCGGAAGCGGAACAGTGCTCGACGCTGCTGCTGCGGTTGGCGCAGCTGGGTGCCGCGCTCGGTCTGCACTTGGTCGTCGCGGGGCAGCGGGTCGGCTCCGACCTCGGGCCCGGTGTCACCGCGCTGCGGGCCCAGCTCGGCGGCCGTATCTGCCACCGGGTGAACGACCCCGGCACGGCAGAGATGACCTTGGGCGACCTCAACAAGGACGCCGTGGCCGTTGCTCAGGCGATCACGGCGGAGGAACGGGGCGTGGCTGTGTGCACCGGTCCGGACGGTGGCTGGAGCCGCGCCCGCTCACACCTGACCGCTACGGATGAGGCCGTGGCGACGGCCCGGAAGTACTCCGGCATGACCCCGGAACTCCCTGCCATTGACCGCGCCCTTGCGGTGCTGGAAGGAGACGGCAAGTGATCAGCGAAGGTACGGCGTTCACGTTCGCGGTGGTCTTCGGGATCATCACCGTCCTCCTCGTCCGCTCCCGCGACTTACGCGCCTGGGAAGCGGTCTGCGTCGGCCTCTTCGGCCTCTACCTCGGCCAGACCCCGGTGATCTACACCGTCCACGGCCTCGTCACGTGGCTGATCAACGGCTTCTCCCACACCTGAGCAGAAAGGACACACACCATGCCTATGCCTCGCGTGAGGTGCCCTCACTGCAAGGGCGACGGGGCTCGCAGGACCTGGACCGGACGGCAGCGACGCTGTCGCGTCTGCCGGGGCTCCGGAACCATCCGCTGACCCCTCTCCAACGCCCTGCCCACACGGAAGTGAGTGATCCCCATGACCGACAACGCACCACCACCCGCCATCCGTGCCGCTTCGGCGGCTCACTCTGGAAGGTCACCACCATCACCCCGCAACTCACCCCGGCTGACCGGCGCGCCGCTCTCGACCGTGCGGCGCGCTTGCGTCAGCTCTCCGAAGCAGACCGCGACGCAATCCGCATCGCCCAAGACCCTCAGTTCCCTCGCTGGCTGGAGCAGATCACCGCCACGGGCGGCTGCTCCCACCCCGTCCACCTCTCCGGCTCCACCACCACCCTGGACGCGGAAACCGGCGAGATCCTCCACCACTACGACACCCGCACCGAACCTGGCGAACGCCTCTCCGTCCGCTGCCGCAACCGGCGCGCGACCATCTGCGCCCCCTGCTCCCGACTCCACGCGGGCGACACTTTCCACCTCGTCCGCGCAGGCCTGATCGGCGGCAAAAACGTCCCCGCCACGGTCCGCAACCGGCCTCGGCTCTTCGTCACCCTCACCGCCCCGTCCTTCGGCCCCGTGCACCGCGCCGAGGAGCGCTGCCGCCCTCGCCGCGACGGCGGCACGTGCGAACACGGCCGTCCCCTCGGCTGCGCCGCCGTCCATGCCCCGGGCTCTCCCATCGTCGGTCAACCCCTCTGCGCCGACTGCTATGACTACACAGCCCACGTCCTATGGCACGCTCACGCGGGCAAGCTGTGGGACCGCTTCGTCATCGGCGTCCGGCGCCAACTCGCTTCCTCGGTCGGTCTCGTGCAGTCCAGCTTCCCGGACCATGCCCGCCTGTCCTTCGCACGCGTCGCCGAGTACCAGCGGCGGGCAGCCGTCCACGTCCATGCCGTCGTCCGCCTCGATGGCCCGGCCGGTCCGAACGACGACCCCCCCGTCTGGGGCACTGCGGACCGGCTCATCGACGCCGTACACGCCTCGGCTCGGCGGGTCCTTGTCCGTACGCCGTACAGCTCCGCCGTGGGCGAGTTGGCACTGCGCTGGGGCGACCAGATCGACATCCGTCCGCTACGCGCCGATGGCACCGGGCCCAACGATGACGCCGTGGCCGCGTACGTCGGCAAGTACGTCACCAAGGGAGCGAGCGAGACAGGCGCCGGCCTCGACCACAAGGTCACCACCTGGGAAGACATCGATACGGCACCCGTGAGCAAGCACGTCCGCACCCTCATGCGTACGTCCTGGCGCCTTGGCGGCCTCCCCGAGTGCGAGCCCCTGCACCTGCGCACCTGGGCCCACACCCTCGGCTACCGGGGCCACATCCTCACCAAGTCCCGCGCCTACTCGACGACATACGCCGCGCTGCGCGCTGAACGGGCCCAGCACGTGGGCCTCGTCGAGATCCCCGATGCAGTCACCGAGCGGGACTGGCGCTACGTCGGCTCCGGCCACACACCCGGCGCCGCATTCATCGCCGCTGGAGTCGCCGAAGACATCGCCGCAAACCGTGAGATCGCCCGTGAAGAGCGTGAGGTGCGTCGGTGACGAGACACCGCAACGAGCAGTGGGCTCGGGCCGTCGAGCGCCAGGTAGCCAAGTTCCCCACACGGATAGGGCCGAAGAGCGCTGCGCGACTCGCGCGACTCCTCGGCCCTGCACGAGCTAGCGGTTCCAGATAGGGGTGGTGCTGATCGCGGTGACAGCCACCCCGGCGATCATTGCCAAGAGCCTGGCCGGTAGCTGCTTCGCGGTCATGCTGAAACCACCGATCTTGAGCACGAAGTAGGGCTCAGGGTCTCGGGTCGGTGTGCGCCCTGACTCCGGGGAAGTCTTTGTCTCCAAGGTCGGGTTTTTGGCCATGGCAGCCTCCTGTCGCAGCGTTGGAAACGCGCGCATTCACGGATGTTGAACCGACCACGGGTCGAACGCATGAGCGCTTATGTCCCCGTCAGGACGTGAATGGGCGTAGCAAACCGAACTCGGCGGGACGCGTTCCCACCGACCGCATGTCACTCGCGGTGATTGAGAGTCTTCCGAACGTGGCGTCAGGAGCCAAATGTTCTGAGGAAAACTTGAGCATAACGATCCCGCTTCCATGGTAAGCAGCACGGGCTCTGGCTGTGGCCGTGCTGCTCAGGGCGAGAGGGCGGCGGCACCGACGACTTGAGTCCTGCGGGCAACCTGGCTGAGGACGACAACCATGTAGCAGTCCTCTTTCAGGTTGCCCGTGGCCTGCATTCACCATGGCGCCGTGCAGGGTTCTCGGTACTCAGCTCAGAGTCGGCCGGTCCGTTAGTCCAGCGGGTTTGGCTTGATGTCCACCCGGTTGGTGTCGAACCCCCTGCCCTTTCTCGTGGGCGGACGGACGAACACGGCGGCGAACAGGAACCGGTAGATCGCGTTCATCCGTGCGTAGTCCTCCGCCTTCTCCAGCCTCTCCCAGTTCGCCTCCGCGTCCGGACCCGCGATGCCCTCCAGGACGGCCACGGGGCGCTTCACCGTCTTGCGCTGCCGCTCCTTCATCCGCTTGACGATCGGTGCACGCATCGCCTGGAAGTCAGCCGTGCTGAAGTCGTCGTCGTTGAGCCACAGCTCTTTCAGCTCCCGCAGCTTTTCGCGGTCCTTCTCGTCCGCCATGACGTCGGCCTCCGGGCGCGTGGTCGTGGCGGGCTCGTAGCCGGACGTGTCCAGCTTCGTCAGCACCTTGATCGCCACGTCCCGTACGAACTCCTCAAGCGGCCCGGCCGAGATGGAGCGGTTGCACTTCTGCTGGTCGGTGTTGTCGGAACGGGTGCACCGGTAGTAGGCGTACCGGCCGCTGTTCGTGCCGCCCATGCGGGCGCCGCATGTGCAGGTGGCGACTCCGCGCAGGAGGTAGTTCCGAATGGGGCGCCTCTTCGTGTCCTGATGCTGCTGGGCGCGGTACTCCCGGAGCCGCTGCACCTCGTCCCACTGCCCGCGGTCGATGATGGCGGGCCATGTCCCGACGGCCACTTCCTCGCCCAGGTGGAACCGCAGCCCGGCCACGAAGTGGGACGACAGCAGATGTCGAACGTTCTCGGGGTTCCACGCCTTGCCCTTCGACTTGGGGATACCCCGGGCGACGAGATCTTGAGCTATGGCGTGCGGTGACTCCCCGTCCAGGTAGCGGCGGTACACCTCGCGGACGAACTCCGCCTCCTCCTCGACGATCGCGCGGCCGTCTCCGGTGTAGCCGTACGGTCGGTTGCCCACGTGCGGCCGGCCTTCGCGGGCGTGGTCCTTCAGTGCGTCCTTGAGGCGGCGGGACGTGTCATCGGAGGAGCGGCACGCATGGGCGACCTCGATGCGGAGGATGAAGCGGTCATCGGGGTCCGAGAGATCGCGGCGGTTCGCCTCGCCGTGGAGCAGGACGCGCTTGTCGTCGGCGATGGAGAGCAGCTCTTCGAGGTCCTTGGGCTGCCGCATGAGGCGGTCGGGGTGGTAGACGATGACGTGCCGGATCTCCCCGGCCCCCATCGCCCTCAACATCGCTTCCCAACCGGGGCGCTTGCGGTCGCGCTGCCAGGCCGAGCGGTTGTTGTCGACGTAGACATGCGTCGGCTCGACGCGGAGCTGGAGGCGTTCGGCGATGTCCCGGCAGATGCGTTCCTGCCGGTCGACTCCGGTCTGGTCCTCGTCCCTGGTGTGGGAGATGCGGCAGTAGATCGCTGCGGGTTCGCCCGGTGTGATGGCGGCCCTGGCTAACTTGGGTCGGGTCATGCCAATCACTGTATGAGCAGGGTATGACATCGATCATCGTGGGCGCGGCGATCGGTGCCGTGTTCTTCAAGGAGCGGTTCGGCATTCCGAGGATCGCGGCGGCCGGACTGCTCGTCGTCGGGATCGGACTGATGCTGCACGCCGGATAGGCGGGTCGGGACGGGTGCGTCCCGTCGGTGTGAGGAGCACCCTGGAACTAGGTCTTCCGGAGGTGATCGTCATGATGCACACCCGAGCGGGATGGCACGTCGAGATGGAGTTCATGGAGGACGACCAGCACACGCGCGCGGTCGCGATGGTCCGGCTGCCCGACGGCACCGAGGTACGGGCGCACGGGGCGGCCAGCCGGCACCGGTCCGACGCCAACCAGCCCAGGGTCGGAGAGGAGATCGCCGGGGCCCGGGCGCTCAACGAACTCGCCATGCAGTTGCTGACCAAAGCCCATGAGGAGATCGACCAGGCGTCCGGGCGGGTCTCCCACCCGATCCACGTCTAGGGGCCGAGGGGCCGGGAGCGTCAGAGTCCCACGGCCTGCCGTACCGCCCGCACCAGCCCCTGCGCCCGCGGATCCGCCGTGACCGTCTTGCGGAAGCCGTTCGTGACGTAGCCGAAGGCGATCCCGGACTCCGGGTCCGCGAAGCCCAGGGCGCCGCCGCGGCCCGGGTGGCCGAAGGAGCCCGGTGCCAGGAACGGCGATGCGCTGCCGTGCAGCATGTAGCCGAGGCCGAAGCGGGTGCCGACCACCAGGACGCGGTCGGGACCCGCCGACTCCTCGGCCCGGGCCAGCTCGACCGTCTCCGGCGTGAAGAGGCGTGCGGCTCCGGCCGTGTCGCCGATCAGCGTCGCGTAGAAGCGGGCCAGTCCGTCCGCCGTCGCGATGGCGTTGGTCGCGGGCAGGGCCGCCGCGCGGTAGGCGGGGTCGTTCTGGTCCGGGAACGGGGTGATCGCCGCGAAGGCCCGGCGGGTGAGGGAGGCCGGGTCCTCGTAGGCCTCGGTGACCGAGCGCTTCGGGCGGGCGCGCAGGCCCCCGGTGGGCTCGGGGCCCTCGACGCGGCCCGCGCGTCCCACCCGGTGGGCCTCCGCCGCGGGCAGGCCCAGCCAGAGGTCCAGGCCCAGCGGGCCGGTGATCTGTGCCGCGAGCCACTCGCCCGCGCCCTGCCCGGTCACGCGCCGCACCAGTTCGTCGAGCATCCAGCCGTAGGTGAGCGCGTGGTAGCCGTGGTCGGTGCCGGGCTCCCACGCGGGGGCCTGGGCGGCGACCGCCTCGGGGCCCCGCAGCGGGTCGAGGGCCTGCTCGGGGGTGAGGGGGTGGTCCAGGACCGGCAGGCCGGCCCGGTGGTTCAGGACGTGCCGGACCAGCACCCGCTCCTTGCCCCGCGCCTTGAACTCCGGCCAGTAGTGGCCCACCGGCGCGTCCAGGTCCAGCTGTCCGCGCTGGTGCAGCAGCAGGAGTACGGCGGCGGCGACGCCCTTCGTCGCCGAGCGCACGACCTGGGCGGTGCCGTGCTCCCAGGGGGCCGTGCCGTCGATGTCCTTCGTGCCGGCCCACAGGTCGACGACCTGCCGCCCGTCCCGGTGGACGGCGACCGAGGCGCCCCGCTCGCCGAGCGTCTCGAAGTTCCGTATGAACGCTTCCCTGACCGGCTCGAAGCCCTCGGCGACCGTGCCGTTCACATCCACGTCCGTACTCCTCGTCCTGCTGCGCTGCTGCGGTGCTCCCCCTTAGCCAAGCAGGATGGTCACGTCGATGTTCCCGCGGGTCGCGTTCGAGTACGGGCAGATCTCGTGGGCCGCGTCCACCAGCCTGGTCGCGAGGTCGGGGTCGACGACCGGGAGGGAGACGCTCAGGGCGACCGCGAGGCCGTAGCCGTGCTGCGCGTTGGGGCCGATGCCCACCTTCGCGGCCACCGTGGAGCCGGTCAGGTCGTAGCCCTCGCGGTTGCCGACCAGGATCAGGGCGTTGTGGAAGCAGGAGCTGTAGCCGGCCGCGAAGAGCTGTTCCGGGTTGGTGCCGTTGCCGTCGCCGCCGAGCTGCGGGGGCATCGCGACCTTGAGGTCGATCTGGCCGTCCTGGCTGGTGACGTAGCCCTCACGGCCGCCGTGGGCGGTGGCCTCGGCGACGTACATGATCTTCGTCGGGCGGGTGTCGACGGCGGGGCCGTCAGTCATGCTGTCCTCCCCCGGAAACAAGTGCGCACAAACACATCGTGCACAAGGTACTGGCCAGTAACCGGCCCCCGCCATCAGGGGGTGGCAACCCGGGGTAACCCGCGGTCAGCGGGCCCGATCGGCGGCCGATTCCGCTTTCTCGGCCAACTGCCACAGCTCCTCGCGCAGCCGCGCGATCTCCGTGCCGTCCAGGCCCGTCGCCGTGAGCAGGGCGCCGGGCACGCACGTCGCGCGCTCCCGGAGCTCCTCCCCGCGCCCGGTCACGGCCACGAGCACCGACCGCTCGTCCCGCGCCGACCGTTCCCGCCGCAGCAGGCCCGCCGCCTCCAGCCGCTTCAGCAGCGGGGAGACCGTGCCGTAGTCGAGACGCAGGGCCGCGGCCAGTTCCTTGACCGTGGTCTCGCCGCGCTCCCAGAGGACCAGCAGCACGAGGTACTGGGGATAGGTGAGGCCGAGCCGATCGAGGAGCGGGCGGTACGCGGCCGTCACCGCGCGCTGGGCGGCGTACAGCGCGAAACACAGCTGCTCGTCCAGCAGCAGTGAGGCACTACCGCTCGGGGGCTTCTCGTTCGTCACGCGCCCATTGTCACGGACGGGCCGGAGCGGCCGGCACGGAACGCGGATCGAAGCCGAACGGCAGCTCCAGCCGGTGGGCGCGCATCAGCTCCTCATCGGAGAGCAGTTCGCCGGTCGGGCCGTCCGCGGCGATCACGCCCTCGCTGAGGACCAGGGAGCGCGGGCACAGCTCCAGGGCGTAGGGGAGGTCGTGCGTGACCATCAGGACCGTCACGTCCAGCGAGCGCAGGATGTCGGCCAGTTCGCGGCGGGAGGCGGGGTCGAGGTTGGAGGAGGGCTCGTCGAGGACGAGGATCTCCGGCTCCATCGCCAGGACCGTCGCGACGGCCACCCGGCGGCGCTGCCCGAACGAGAGATGGTGCGGCGGGCGGTCCTTGAACTTCGCCATGCCGACCCGCTCCAGCGCCCGGTCCACGCGCTCCTCCAGCTCCGGCCCCTTCAGCCCGGCCGCCGCGGGCCCGAACGCCACGTCCTCCCGGACGGTCGGCATGAAGAGCTGGTCGTCCGGGTCCTGGAAGACGATGCCGACCCGGCGCCGGATCTCGGCCATGTGCTGCTTGCCGACGGGCAGCCCGGCCACCTTCACGGTGCCGGTGCCGCCGGTCAGGATGCCGTTGAGGTGCAGCACGAGGGTCGTCTTCCCGGCGCCGTTCGGCCCGAGCAGCGCGACCCGCTCACCGCGCGCGATCGAGAAGTCGACGCCGAAGAGGGCCTGATGCCCGTCGGGATAGGCGAAGGCGAGGCCGGAGACCTCCAGAGAAGCAGTCACAGGGTCCATCCCAGCAGACAGACGACGAGGGCCGTGCCCGGGAGGGTCAGGGCGTGCGACCACTGCGTCCGGGACGCGGTCACCTCGTCGATGACCGGCATGGCACCGGCGTAGCCCCGGCTGACCATGGCCAGGTGCACGCGCTCGCCGCGTTCGTAGGAGCGGATGAACAGCGCGCCGGCGGACTTGGCGAGCACGCCCCAGTGCCGGACGCCCTTCGCCTCGAAGCCGCGGGACTCCCGGGCGATCCGCATGCGCCGCATCTCGTCGGCGATGACGTCGCCGTAGCGGATCATGAAGGACGCGATCTGCACGAGGAGCGGCGGCAGCTTGAGGCGCTGCAGTCCGAGGAGCAGTTCGCGCAGGTCGGTGGTGGCGGCGAGGAGCACGGAGGCGGCGACGCCGAGCGTGCCCTTGGCGAGCACGTTCCAGGCGCCCCACAGGCCGTTGACGCTCAGGGACAGCCCCAGGACGTCGACCCGCTCGCCCTCCGCCACGAACGGCATGAGCACCGCGAACGCCACGAACGGCACCTCGATCAGCAGCCGCCGGAGCAGAAACCCGGCGGGCACGCGCGCGACGCCGGCGACGACGCCCAGCAGCACGGCGTACCCCGCGAACGCCCACATCGCCTCGCGCGGCGTCGACACCACGACCAGCACGAAGGCGAACACGGCGGCGAGCTTGGTGTGCGGCGGCAGGGCGTGCACGGGAGAGTGCCCGTGCCGGTAGAGCTTGTGCGCGTGACCGGCACCCATGTCAGACGCCCGTGCTGCTCGACGTGTCCGAGGTGTTCGAGACGGTCGACGGGGAGGTGTCGTCCGTGCGGCGACGGCGCACCGCCCAGAAGATCCCGCTGCCCGCGGCGACCGTGACACCCACGCCGACGACGCCCGCCAGCCCCCCGGACAGCCGGGCGTCGTCGACGTCCTTGACGCCGTAGTCGGCGAGCGGGGAGTCGGCCGCGGCGTGCTCCTCGGCCTTCTTGTCGATGCCGTGGTCGGTGGCGACCTTCTCCAGGCCGTCCGGGTCGGCCGAGGCGTAGAAGCTGACGAATCCGGCCAGGAGGAGGGAGGCGACCAGGCCCGCGGCCCACACCCGGCGGTGCGATGTCCGGGCGGCGACGGGCGCGGGCTCGGCGCCGGGCGCGTCGACCAGTTCGCCGTGCACCCGCAGCTTGAGCTTCGGGGTGAGGCCGCGCGCCCCGTGGACCAGGTCCGGGCGCACGGCGAGGACCGCGCCGACGGTCAGCGCGGTGATCGCGGCTTCGCCGATGCCGATCAGGAGGTGCACGCCGACCATGGCGGTGGCGACCTTGCCGATCGACACGTCGGCGGTGCCGCCGATGGCGTACATGAGCGTGAAGGCCAGAGCGGCGGCCGGGACGGAGACGAGGGCGGCGACGAAGGAGGCCGCGGTGATCGACCGGCGGGTGCGGGGGAGCACCTTCACCAGGCCGCGGAAGAGGGCGTAGGCGACGACCGTCGTGACGATCGCCATGTTGGTGATGTTCACGCCGAGCGCGGTCAGGCCGCCGTCCGCGAAGAGCAGACCCTGCATCAGCAGGACGACGGAGACGCACAGGACCCCTGTGTAGGGGCCTACCAGGATCGCGGCGAGCGCGCCTCCCAGCAGATGGCCGCTGGTCCCGGCCGCCACGGGGAAGTTGAGCATCTGCACCGCGAAGATGAACGCCGCCACGAGGCCGGCCAGCGGGGCGGTGCGCTCGTCGAGTTCGCGCCGCGCGCCGCGCAGGCTCACGGCGACGGCGCCCGCGGCGATCACACCGGTGGCGGCGGAGGTGGGGGCGTCGATGAATCCGTCAGGTACATGCACGCTTCGATGATGTGGCTTGATGCGAACGCTTTGCAAGAGCGTGACGCTTGTCTTATCTCACCCGCGATCTCGCCGCCAGGTGTCCGGGCCCCGAGGGCGCAATCCGGAAAATATGCGACATTGGAGATAAGTGGACGCACAGTCTCCACACAGCTGACGCACGGTGAAGGGGCCGTCCGATGTCCGTAGTCGAGCAGTACGCGCGAGCCCACATCGTCACGGACGCGGCCGTCCCGTTGATCGATGAGCTGGAGGCGGTTCCGGTCACTCTGCGGTACGACCCCGACCGGGATCCCCGGGTGGTGGGCATCAAGCTTCCGGGGCCCGGGGCGAGCGAGTGGACCTTCGGCCGTGAGCTCCTGGAAGAGGGGCTGCGGGCCCCCGTGGGCAGCGGCGAGGTGCGGGTGTGGCCGTGCGGCCGGGTGCAGGCCGTGGTGGAGTTCCACTCCGCGCAGGGAGTGCTGGTGGTGCAGTTCGAACGGCAGGCGCTGCTGCGGTTCCTGCGGCGGACCTACATGGCCGCCGCGGAACCGGTCACCCACTGACCTTTCGGGTCAGCCGCCCGCCTTCAGCAGCGCCGCCACGATCGGCCCGGCCGTCTCGCCGCCGTGCCCGCCCTGCTGGACGACGCCCGCGGCCGCCAGATCACCCCGGTAGGCGGTGAACCAGCCGTTCGGCTTCTTCTGCCCGTCGACCTCGGCCGACCCGGTCTTGGCGCCGACGTCGCCACTGACCCCGGACATCGCCTCCGCCGCCGTCCCGGCCGCGGCCGTGTACGACATCAGCTCACGCAGCTGGGAGGCCGTGCCCGCCGGCATCGGGCGCGAGGCCTTGGCGAGCTTGCGCCCGTCCACGTCCGGGGAGACCAGGTACGGCTGGTGGAAAGTGCCGGTCTTGACCGTCGCCGACACCGACGCCATGTTCAGCGGGTTCATCCGGACCCCGCCCTGCCCGATCAGCGAGGCCCCCATCTGGGCCGCCGACTGCACCGGCACGGCGCCGTCGAAGGACGGCACCCCGATCGCCCAGTTGTTCATCCCCAGACCGAAGACCTGCTGGGCCTCCTTGGTCAGGTCGTCGTCCTTGAGCTTCGGCGCCTGGCTGATGAAGGCCGTGTTGCAGGAGCGGGCGAAGCTCGCCTTGAACGTGCCGTCCTTGATCTCGAACTTGTCGTCGTTCTGGAACTTCCAGTGCCCGTACGTGAAGTACTTCGGGCACGGGTGCTTCTTGTCCGCCGAGGCCAGACCCTTGTCCAGCAGCAGCGAGGCGGTGATGACCTTCATCGTGGAGCCGGGCGCGAGCGAGCCCTGGAAGGCCGTGTTGAAGCCGGGCGAGGCGTTGGCGGCGGCCAGGATCTCGCCGGTCGAGGCCCGCATGACGGCCACCGACGACTTGGCCTTCTTCGCGACCTGCTTCTCGGCCGCCGCCTGCAGGGCGGGGTCCAGCGTGGTCTTCACCGTGCCGGGCGTGCCCTTGCTCAGCTCCAGCAGGGTCTTGTCGGAGAGGTCGTCCGACTTGGCGGACTTCCCGCGCACCACCCGCAGCTCGATGCCGGCCTTGCCGCCGGCCTCCTTGCCGTACTTCTCGCGCAGGCCGTCCAGCACCGGGCCGAGCGAGACGTACTTCTGCTTGGTCAGCTCGCCCCCGTCCCGGTCGAGCGCCTTGACCGGGGGCGTGCCGGCCTCGCCGGTGACCAGCTTGTCGCCGTCCTTCAGATCCGGGTGGACGACCGCCGAGTGCCAGTCCACCAGCGGCTTTCCGTCGCTGGTGCGGCGGACGACGGTCAGCGCGCTCTCGTAGGCCAGCGGCTTCTCGGTGTCCTTGTAGGCCACGGTGCCCTTGACGGAGAACGGCACCTTGTCACCGGTGGGCTTGCCCGGGGTGAGGGTGACGTCCTTGATCCGGGCGTCCTTGGTGTAGCCGGTGAGCAGGGCCGTCGCCGCGGCCGCCTCGTCTGTGGCAGCGGCGGCCCGCGGGACCTTCCCGGACTGCCAGGCGGTGAGGAAGGCACGGGCGGTGGTGGTGACCTCGGCCGCCGACAGCGGCCCGGTCTTCACCTCGGGCTTCTCGTCCGATGATGCCCGGGTCCCGTCGTCGGCGGCCGCGCCGCCGCCGAACAGCGCGTAGGCGCCGAACCCGGCACCACCGACGACCACGGCGATCACCCCGCCGATCACGGCGGGTCTCGTCTTCCGTCGCTCGGCGACGCGCCTTCTGTTGCCCACTGCTAGTCCGTTCCTCCGCGAATCCCCAGGGTCCCCGATGCCCTCAGCTGTCCCAACGACGCCCACCACCCTAGGGTCCCGTCCTGCGTGGGTGAGATCAGCCACCCGTTCGTAGCACGGCTGCGACAATCGGCCCGGCCGCGTCGCCGCCGTGACCGCCCTCCTCGGTCATGGCCGCCGCCGCGATGTCGCCCCGGAATCCGGTGAACCAGCTGTTGGACTTGGCGTTGCCGTCGACCTCGGCGGAACCGGTCTTGGCGCCGATGTCGCCGCCCAGTCCCCGCATGGCCGCCACGGCGGTGCCCTGCGTGGCGGTGAGCCGCATCATCTGCTTGAGCTGGGCGGCGGTGCTCGCCCGCAGGCCCTCGGCCCGCGCGAGCTCCCTGCCGTCCAGTTCCGGCGAGACGAGGTAGGGCTGGCGGAAGCTGCCGGTGATCGCCGTCGCGGTCACCGAGGCCATGTTCAACGGGCTCATCTGGACCTGGCCCTGCCCGATCGCGCCGGCCGCCCGGTCCGGTCCTTCGACCGCGGGGACACTGCCGTCGAAGGAGACGATGCCGGTCTTCCAGTTGTCCTGCCCGAGCCCGAAGCGCCGCTCGGCCTCCTGCGTCAGCGAGCCGTCCGTGAGCGGCTTCTCGTCGATGAGCTTGATGAATGCGGTGTTGCAGGACCGCGTGAAGCTGTTGGCGAGCGTGGCGTTCTCGTTGGGCTTCATGCCGGTGAGGTTCTTGAAGGTCTGGCTCTGCCACACCGCGGTGTCCGGGCAGGGCGCCGGGCCGTTCATCGAGGTCACGCCGTTGTCGATGAGCATCGCCGCGGTGACGATCTTCATGGTGGAGCCGGGGGCCGCCTGCGCCTCGAAGGCCGCGTTGAAGCCGTCCGTACGGTTGTTGGCCACCGCCAGGACCTCGCCGGTGCTGGGCTTGACGGCCACCACCGACGACTGGGCGAACCGCTTGACCGCCTTCTCGGCCGCCCCCTGTGCGCCCGGGCTGATGGTGGTGGCGAGCTTGCCCGGCTTGCCCTTGGCGAGGGTGAGCAGCGGGGTGTCGGCGACGCCCTCGCCGGCGTGCCGGATCACCAGCTCGACGCCGGGGGTGCCGCCGGCCTCCTCGCCGTACTTGGCGCGCAGGGCGTCCAGGACCGGGCCGAGGGAGGGGTACTTCTCCTTCGTCAGCTCGGTGCCGTCACGGCCGACGGCGTCGATCGGCGGATTGGCCGACTTCTCCGTGACGAGCGTGTCGTCCTTCTTCAGCCCGGGGTGGACCACGGCGGGCTGCCAGTCGACCAGGGCCCGCCCGGTGGTCAGCCCGCGCACGACCTTCAGCTCGCTCTTGTAGCCGAGCGGCTCGGACTTCCCGTCGTAGGCCACCTTCGCCTTCACCGTGTACGGCACGGTGGTCCCGCGCGCCGTACCGGGCGTGATCTTCACATCGGTGATGTGCGCGTCGTCCCCGAAGGCGGTGAGCAGCCGCTCGGCGGCCGCGTCGTTGTTCGTGTACGACGCCGCCCGCGCGGCCTCGCCCTTCTCCCACGCCGCGAAGAACTTGGCGGTGGTCGCCTCGACCTCGTCCTTGTCGGGCGGCCCCGACTTCTTCTCCTCGGCCACCCCGCTCGTGCCCCCGTCGCCGGTCAGCGCGCTCACGATATTGAAGGCGCCGTACCCGGCCCCACCCACCATCACCGCGAACACGCCGCCTATGACAGCGACCTTGACCCCTTTGGCCATCAGGCCGTCCCCTCCCCGTTGAGCCCTCCACACGCTCCTTTGAACGTGTTCAGAAAGCTCGATCCCGGGAGCACTCTATGGGGAAGCGGTTACCACAGTGACAGGCGTTTTCGATTCTTGACCGAAACGTAGGTCAGACCCAGGTATCCAGCCACATCCGCGACCGCCAGCCCTCGCCCCTCCACCGAGGGAGCGTCCAGGCCAGCGCGTAGCCGAAGCCGTTGAGGGCCCAGTGCAGTGCCGCGGGCGCCAGCAGACTTCCGGACCGGCGCCGCAGTTCGCACAGGCCGACCCCGGCTGCGGTCGTGGCGACGACGGCGGCCGCGACCGACAGCGCGGTGCCTGCCGGTCCCGTGCCGAGGAAGGCTACGGCCTCGTTGGCCCGGCTCAGCCCGCGCGACGGAAGCACGTGCCAGAGCCCGAACAGCAACGACGACACAGCCGTGGCCCAGGCCGTACCGCGCCGACGCCGCACCATGGCCCACAGGACACCGCGGAAGGCGATCTCCTCCAGCAGCACGGTGCCTACCGGCACCCGGATCAGCACCCGCCACAGCAGCTGCCCCAGGGTCAGGCCCGCGGCGCGCTCGTCCTCGAACGCCTCCCTGGTGGCCGGCAGGGCAAACCCGACCAGGAAGACGGCAAGAACCGCGCCCACCAGGACCAATGCCCACCGCAGCCCCTGGTGCAGGGCAACCGTGTCGAGCCCGAGGTCGGCGCGGGTGAGACCGTCCCACCGGGCGATCAGCAGCAGCGCGGCAGCCGCGACCACGCAAGTGAGTACGTAGGCACCGGGCGCGAGCCAGTTGTTGAGCAGGTTCGCGCCCACCAGGACGGCGAGGACACAGAACATCCGCATGGTGTCACCAGCATCTCGCAACCCGCCCCACGAGCCGCGGAACGAGCCCTACGGCTGAGGAGTACTAGACCCAGGTATCCAGCCACATCCGCGACCGCCACTCGTCGATGGGGATGGTCGTGCCCGTGTACAGCGGCCAGAAGTAGATGAAGTTCCAGGCGATCAGCAGGACCAGGACGCCCGCGCCCGTGGCGCCCGCGACGCGGCGGGTGTCGGAGGAGCGGGGCGGTCCGACGATCGCGCCGAGGAGCATCGCCACCGCCAGGCACAGGAACGGCAGGAAGACGACGGCGTAGAAGAAGAAGATCGTGCGTTCCTGGTACATGAACCAGGGCAGATAGCCGGCCGCGATGCCGCAGGCGATGGCGCCCGCGCGCCAGTCACGGCGGAACAGCCAGCGCCACAGGACGTAGAGGACCGCGAAGCAGGCGACCCACCACAGCAGCGGTGTGCCGAGGGCGAGCACCTCGCTGGCGCACTTGCCGCCCGCGTCGGACGGGCAGCCGCCCTTGCCCGGCGCCGGGGACTCGTAGAAGTACGACACCGGGCGGCCGAGGACGAGCCAGCTCCACGGGTTGGACTGGTACGTGTGCGGCGAGGACAGACCGACGTGGAACTCGTACACCTGGTGCTCGTAGTGCCACAGGCTGCGCAGCCAGTCGGGCAGGAAGGTCCAGCTGCCGCCCTTGCCGCTCGTCGCGGCCCAGTTGCGGTAGTAGCCGCCGGAGCCGTCGGTGGCGGAGAAGATCCAGCCGGTCCAGGCCAGGACGTAGGTGACGACGGCGACCGGGACCGTGGCGAGGAACGCGAGGCCCGTGTCGCGCCTGAGGACCGCCGAGTACGGGTGCCGGGCGCCGGCCACCCGGCGCGAGGCGACGTCCCACAGGACCGCCATCAGGCAGAACGCGGCCAGGATGTAGAGGCCGTTCCACTTCGTGCCGATGGCCAGACCCAGCATCAGACCCGCCGCCCAGCGCCACGGGCGCCATCCCAGGCGGGTCGTTTCGGCTGTGTGCCGGTCGGGCCGGGCCCGGCCGTCGGCATCCACCGGGAGCGCGGCGGCGAGCTTCGCGCGAGCCTTGTCGCGGTCGACGAGCAGACAGCCGAACGCGGCCAGCACGAAGAACATCAGCACGCCGTCGAGCAGCGCCGTGCGGCTCATCACGAAGTGCAGGCCGTCCACCGCCATCAGCGCGCCCGCCAGACAGCCCAGGAAGGTGGAGCGGAACAGCCGGCGGCCGATCCGGCACAGCATCAGCACGGACAGCGTGCCGAGCAGCGCCGTCATGAAGCGCCAGCCGAAGGGGTCGAAGCCGAACAGCAGCTCGCCGATCCCGATGACGTACTTGCCGACCGGCGGGTGCACGACGTACGCCGCGTCCGTCGGGATCGTGACGTGCCCGCCCGACAGGATCAGATCGTTTGCGTTCTTGTCCCAGTTGACCTCGAACCCGCGGTGGACCAGACCCCACGCGTCCTTGGCGTAGTACGTCTCGTCGAATATCACCGCCTTGGGGTTGCCCAGGTTCCAGAACCGCAGCACGCCCGCCAGCAGCGTCACGAGCAGCGGGCCGATCCAGGCCGACCAGCGCACCAGCCGTCCCGCCAGGGCGTGCGGGACGCCGAGCGCCGCCCACAGCCGCGGGCTGGGCTCGGTGTACGGCGGCACCAGGCGGTCACGGACGTCGCGGGCGTCGCTTCTGGGCTGCCCCTGGTAGCCGAAGCGGCGCAGCCGCTGCTGCCAGGACGGCCGCTGCTCGAGCGGCGCCTGGCCCTGCCGGGTGTCCGTGGAGGACGCGGTACTGGTCACCGCGCCATCGTAGGGAACCGTTCTGTGTGAGTCCCGTGCATGGCCGGTATGCGTCCGCATCCTCCGCCCCTGGGAGGATGGTGAGGTGACTGGAATCCTCGTACTCGCAGGCACCCCCATCGGCGACATCGCGGACGCCCCGCCCCGGCTCGCCGACGAATTGGCCGGAGCCGATGTCGTCGCCGCCGAGGACACACGGCGGCTGCGGCGGCTCACCCAGGCACTGGGGGTCACGCCCAAGGGGCGAGTGGTGTCGTACTTCGAGGGCAACGAGGCCGCGCGGACGCCCGAACTGGTCGAGGAGCTGGCAGGCGGGGCGCGAGTGCTGTTGGTCACGGACGCGGGGATGCCGTCGGTGTCGGACCCGGGGTACCGGCTGGTCGCGGCCGCCGTCGAGCAGGACATACGGGTCACCGCCGTGCCCGGGCCGTCCGCCGTGCTCACCGCGCTCGCGCTGTCGGGGCTGCCCGTCGACCGGTTCTGCTTCGAGGGGTTCCTGCCGCGCAAGGCGGGGGAGCGGCTGGGGCGGCTGCGGGAGGTGGCCGGGGAGCGGCGCACCCTCGTCTACTTCGAGGCTCCGCACCGGCTCGACGACACGCTGGCGGCGATGGCCGAGGTGTTCGGCGCGGAACGGCGGGCCGCGGTGTGCCGGGAGCTGACCAAGACGTACGAGGAGGTCCGGCGGGGCGGGCTGGGGGAGCTCGCCGCGTGGGCCGCGGACGGGGTGCGCGGGGAGATCACCGTGGTGGTGGAGGGGGCGCCGGCGCCAGGGGCAGAGGATGTCGGGCCCGAGGTGCTGGTGCGGCGGGTCCGGGTGCGGGAGGAAGCGGGGGAGCGGCGCAAGGAGGCCATCGCGGCGGTGGCGCAGGAGGCGGGCGTGCCCAAGAGGGTCGTATTCGATGCTGTGGTGGCTGCGAAGAATGCCGGCTGACCGTCGTGTGTGGTTGCTCGTTCGCAGTTCCCCGCGCCCCTGACGGGGCGCTTCCCCAAGGGGGGCGTAAACACCCTCTGAGCAGGGCGCATGTCGGATGAGCGCGCGCCCCATGCGTGGGCAAAGCAGGACGGGGTCTGGGGCAAGGAACGCCCAAATCGGCGCCAATAGTCGACAGGTCTGCTGCCTTCGGTCCGGCTGAGGAGTCCACTGGGTTGCGGGGACGGCATCGTCCTCACGCCACAGCGGACAACAGGAGCTGGCATGAGTGAGATCGCAGGGCAGACCGGGCTCCGCGCCGGTGCGACCGCAGTCGTCAACGAGTCGTACTCCTTCGCCTGCATGCGCTGCGGGCACGGCTGGGAGCAGTCGTACGAGATAGAGCACCACACGGACGCCGCCGGGCACGAGTTCGTCCTCTACGTGGCGGACGGCAAGGTCGTGCCCTCACCCCTGTCCAAGCCCACGTGCCAGAACTGCGACGGCCACGTCGTACGGATCATGCGGCCCGGGCGGGTCGAGTCGGCGCGCAACGCCGCGCGCAGGCCCCACCGCGTGCCGCCGCCCGGCGGTCCGGCGGAGGCGCCGGAGACGGGCGCCGGGGACAGTGGCGAGGACAGTGGAGCGGACGGGCGGGTGGAGCCCGAGCACCACCACTGGCAGCTGTCCGATCTGCTCCACCCCTTCCAGCGCAAGGCGAGCTGACCCGTCCGGCTCCCCTTGTCGACGCCCTCCCCGGTCCTCCCCCATCGGGGAGGGCGTGCCCCTTTCGTAGGATCGGGGCATGCCTTCGAACGACTCCGGCAAGCACGCCGCGCCCCCGCTCCCGGAACCCCTCCGGGTGCCGGTCGCCGACTCCCACACCCACCTGGACATGCAGTCCGGCACGGTCGAGGAGGCGCTGGCGAAGGCGGCCTCGGTCGGAGTGACGACGGTCGTGCAGGTCGGCTGCGACCTCAAGGGGTCGCGGTGGGCAGCTGACACGGCAGCCGCGTACGACGCCGTCCACGCGACGGTCGCCCTGCATCCGAACGAGGCCCCGCGCATCGTGCACGGCGACCCCGACGGCTGGTCCAGGCAGGGCGCGCGCGAGCCGGGCGGACAGGCCGCGCTGGACGAGGCGCTCGCCGAGATCGACCGGCTGGCCGGGCTCGAGCAGGTCAAGGGCGTCGGTGAGACGGGCCTCGACTACTTCCGCACCGGGCCCGAGGGCAAGGAAGCGCAGGAGAGGTCCTTCCGCGCCCACATCGAGATCGCCAAGCGGCACGGCAAGGCCCTGGTCATCCACGACCGCGAGGCCCACGCCGACGTCCTGCGCGTGCTGAAGGAGGAGGGCGCCCCCGAGCGGACCGTCTTCCACTGCTACTCCGGCGACGCCGAGATGGCTCAGATCTGCGCGAGCGCGGGCTACTTCATGTCCTTCGCCGGCAACGTCACCTTCAAGAACGCCCAGAACCTGCGGGACGCGGTGGCGGTGGCCCCGCCGGAGCTGCTGCTGGTGGAGACGGACGCGCCCTTCCTCACACCGGCGCCGTACCGCGGACGGCCCAACGCCCCCTACCTCGTGCCGATCACGGTGCGGGCCATGGCCGAGGTGCGCGGCGTCGACGAGGACACGCTGGCCACGGCACTCGCCGCGAACACGGCACGCGCCTTCGGCTACTGAACCCGCTCACCACCTCACCGCACGACTGTGCGTAGTCGCGTCGCTTTGGAGAGTGACGGCCGCTCCGCTAGGTTCTGGGGGCCCGATCCGGACCCCTCTGGACCCCCTCCGGCCCCTGGAGCGTGTCGGCGTGAGCAACTCGCAGTACGAGACGTATGGCCCGGCCTATGCGGAGCCGGTGCATGGCGGTTTCGACGGTGTCTACGAGGACACCTACCGGCCTGCCTACGAGGTGCCGCCGCCCCGGCAGGTCGCCCCGGTGGACGCACCGGCGCCGGTCCCGCGCCCCACGCGCGCGGAGTCGCGGGCCGAATCACGTGCCGAAGCCCGCGCCGGTTCGCGCGCCGCCGCGCGCACCGGCTCACATCGCAGGTCCGCGCGCCGACGCAAGGCGCGGTACGCCGAGCGCCCGGACGGCTCCATGCGACGGCTGCTCCCGCAGGCCCTGGTCGTCGCCTTCCTGGCGGGCGGCACCACGGCCTTCGTCGCCAAGGACAAGGCGATCGAGCTGAACGTCGATGGCAAGGCACGCACCCTGCACACCTTCGCCGACGACGTCACCGAGCTGCTCTCGGAGGAGGGTGTCGAGGTCGGCGCCCACGACGTGGTGGCGCCCGGGCCCGGCACGGAGATCGCCAGCGGCGACGAGGTCGCCGTGCACTACGCCCGTCCCGTGCGGCTCACCCTCGACGGGCACCGGCGCGAGGTGTGGACGACGGCCCACACGGTGGCGGGGGCGCTCAGAGAGCTGGGGGTGCGCCAGGAGGGCGCGTACCTGTCCACCTCGCGCTCCCGGCAGATCGGCCGTGAGGGACTCGCGCTGGACGTGCGGACCGAGCGCACGGTCACGATCATGGCGGACGGCCGGGCCCGCACCGTCCGCACCAACGCGGCGACCGTGCGGGAGGCCGTGGACGAGGCCGGGATCACCCTGCGCGGCCAGGACACCACGTCCGTCCCGCAGGGGAGCTTCCCGCGCGACGGGCAGACCGTCACGGTGCTGCGGATCACCGGCGGCAAGGAGGTCCGCGAGGAGCCGATCCCCTTCCAGGTACGGCGCAGCGAGGACCCGACCCTGTTCCAGGGCACGGAGGTCGTGGAGCGCGCCGGCGAGGCGGGCCTGCGCCGGGTCACGTACTCCCTGCGCACCGTCAACGGCGTCAAGCAGAAGCCGCGCCGGATCAGGGCCGAGGTGGTGCGCGAGCCGCGCCCGCAGGTGGTGAAGGTCGGCACGAAGCCCCGGCCGACGTCCGTGCAGGGCGCCGACCACCTGAACTGGCAGGGACTCGCGGCCTGCGAGTCCGGCGGCCGCCCCGACGCGGTCGACTCCTCGGGCACCTACGGCGGCCTCTACCAGTTCGACACCCACACCTGGCAGTCCCTCGGCGGCAGCGGCCGCCCTCAGGACGCCCCGGCGGCGGAACAGACGTACCGCGCGAAGAAGCTGTATGTGAGGCGGGGGGCGAGTCCTTGGCCGCACTGCGGGGGGCGGTTGCACGGGTAGGGGCGGTCGCCCGGCGTGGCCGCGTTCGAACCCCCCGTACCCTTGTCCCCGTGACCAGCCCCACCCCCGACGCCCTCCTCGGCCCCGCCGACGTCCGCGAACTCGCGACCGCCCTCGGCGTACGCCCCACCAAGCAACGCGGCCAGAACTTCGTGATCGACGCGAACACCGTCCGCCGTATCGTCCGCACCGCACAGGTGAACCCCGAGGACGTGGTCGTCGAGGTCGGCCCGGGCCTCGGGTCCCTCACCCTCGCGCTGCTGGAGGCCGCCGACCGCGTCACCGCCGTCGAGATCGACGACGTACTCGCCGCCGCGCTGCCCGCGACCATCACGGCCCGTATGCCGGAGCGCGCCGACCGGTTCGCCCTCGTCCACTCCGACGCGATGCACGTCACGGAGCTGCCGGGCCCGGCCCCGACCACGCTGGTCGCCAACCTGCCCTACAACGTGGCCGTCCCCGTGCTGCTGCACATGCTCGCCACCTTCCCGACCATCGACCGCACGCTCGTCATGGTCCAGTCGGAGGTCGCCGACCGCCTCGCCGCCGACCCCGGCTCGAAGGTGTACGGCGTGCCCTCCGTGAAGGCCAACTGGTACGCCGAGGTCAAGCGGGCGGGCGCCATCGGGCGGAACGTCTTCTGGCCCGCGCCCAACGTCGACAGCGGTCTGGTCTCCCTCGTCCGCCGCACCGAGCCGATCAAGACGACGGCCTCCAAGAAGGAGGTGTTCGCCGTCGTCGACGCGGCGTTCGCCCAGCGCCGCAAGACGCTGCGGGCCGCGCTCGCCGGCTGGGCCGGTTCCGCCGCGGCCGCCGAGGCGGCTCTCGTCGCCGCCGGGGTCTCCCCGCAGGCCCGGGGCGAGTCACTGACCGTGGAAGAGTTCGCGCGTATCGCCGAGCACAAGGCGAACCAGCACCAGGAGAAGGAGCCCGTGTGAGCGTCACGGTCCGCGTCCCCGCCAAGGTCAACGTCCAGCTGGCGGTGGGCCCAGCCCGCCCCGACGGCTTCCACCCCCTGGCCAACGTCTTCCTCGCCGTCAGCCTCTACGACGAGGTCACCGTGACCCCGGCCGACGAGCTCCGCGTCACCTGCGAGGGCCCGGACGCCGACCTGGTCCCCCTGGACCGTACGAACCTGGCCGCACGGGCGGCCGAGGCGCTCGCCGGGCGGTCCGGCCGCAGCCCCGACGTACACGTGCACATCGCCAAGGACATCCCCGTCGCCGGCGGCATGGCGGGCGGCAGCGCGGACGGCGCCGCCGCCCTGGTGGCCTGCGACGCCCTGTGGGAGACCGGCGCCTCCCGTGACGAACTCCTCGAGATCTGCGCCGAGCTGGGCAGCGACGTGCCGTTCAGCCTGGTCGGCGGCGCGGCCCTCGGCATCGGGCGGGGCGAGCAGCTCACGCCCCTGGAGGTCGGCGGCGCCTTCCACTGGGTGTTCGCCATGGCCGAGCGGGGCCTGTCCACCCCGGCCGTGTTCCGTGAGTTCGACCGGCTCGGCGAGGGCACGGACATCCCCGAGCCCGTCGCCTCTCAGGAACTCCTCGCCGCCCTCGCCAAGGGCGACCCGGACGCGCTCGCCGCCGCCGTCTCCAACGACCTCCAGCCCGCCGCGCTCTCCCTCTACCCGGACCTCGCCGGCACCCTGGCCACCGGCCGGGCCGCGGGCGCCCTCGCCGCCCTGGTCTCCGGCTCCGGCCCGACCACGGCGTTCCTCGTCCGCGACCCGGAGTCGGCGGCCGCGGTGGCACAGGCCCTGGTCTCCTCCGGCACCTGCCGGACCGTCCGGACGGCCTCGGGTCCGACGCCCGGGGCGACGCTCGCCGGGCTTTAATCGCCTGCCCGGGCCGTTCCCGGCCGCTTAAGCTCCCCCGGTTGTCTGACAAAGGGGTGCACACGCGTGGAGCAACTCGTCGCGGCCGTACGACGCGGAGACCCGGACGAGGTCCGGGCCCTGCTGGAGTCCGGGGCCGACCCCGACACCCTCGACGGCACCGACGGCCTCCCGGTCCTCTGCCTGGCCGTGGCGGCGTACGACGCCCCGGTCGCCGAGGCTCTGATCGAGTCCGGCGCCGACCCGCTGCGCAGACTGCCCGACGGGACCACCCCGCTGCTGCGGGCGGTCGACAGCGGCTCCACGGGCCTGACCATCGCGGTGATGCCCGAGCTGGTCGAGCTGCGTCCCGCCGACCGGGAAGAGCTGCTGGAGCGGGCCCGGCACTGGACCCGGACGGGCGCGGAGGCCGAGCTGCGGCGCAGGACCGGAGCCACGGGAGAGGCCGAGCGGACCTGCGTCGAGGACCGGACCTGGTACTGCCACTACGACCGGATCACCCTCGGCGGCCTGACCACCCGGGACGGGCACCCGGCGGTGCTGTCCCGACTGGAGGCGGACTTCGGGATACGCACGCCCTTCGGGGAACTGCTCGCACGGGCGCTCGTGCGGCCCGACCGGGACCACGCCGTCTGTTCGGAGGCCGTTTACACCCTGGCCCGGCGGATGGACGAGGACACCTGGACGGCGGCCGTGGCCCTCAGCCGCGCCTCCGACCGGCTGCACCGCCTCTTCGCCGCCCACGTGCTGCACGGCCTGCAGCTGGGCGATGCCTTCGGGCACGCGCCGTTCGACGGCCGGGGCCAGGAGGTCTTCCTCCCCTGGGCCGCCGAGGAGCAGGACCCGGAGGTGCTGGCGGCGGTCCTCAACGGGCTCACCGAGGAAGACGGCCCGCAGATCGAGGCCATGGGCCTGTCCTACCGCGCACACCCCGACCCCAGGGTCCGCTCCCTGGTGCTGGAGGCCCTGGAGCGCGGCGAGGACAGGCTGCTCGTGCGGCCCGGGAACCTGGCGACGGTGGTGGAGCTGGCCCGCGATCCGGACGAGGGGGTGCGCTGGAGTGCTTGCGCGTGGCTCGGCTACTACCCGGAGCGTTCCCCCGAGATCGGTGACGCGCTGGCGGCCCTCACCCATGACCCGTTCCAGGCGGTCCGTGCCTATGCCGTGTACGGCCTGGCGGAACACGACGACCCGCGCTGCGTGGAGGGCGACCGGCGGATCGGACCCGTCGACCCGGACGGCCCCTGGTACGACGACTGGGTGCTCGGGGCGACGCGGCGGTACGAGTGGCGCCGCGAGGATGCCGTCGAAGGCTCCTGAACACCCCGGCCGCGGCACCCCGCCGCCCGACTACCCTGGAGGGTCGATCCATCCCCCTCGTCAGGAGAGTAATGGCCGTCAACCTGGTCAATGTCGAGAACGTCAGCAAGGTGTACGGCACCCGCGCCCTGCTCGACGGCGTCTCCCTCGGCGTCTCCGAAGGGGACCGCATCGGCGTCGTGGGCCGCAACGGCGACGGCAAGACCACCCTGATCCGGATGCTCGCCAAGCAGGAGGAGGCCGACACCGGGCGCGTCACGCACTCCGGCGGACTGCGCAGCGGTGTGCTCACGCAGCACGACTCCCTCGACCCCGAGGCGACCGTCCGCCACGAGGTCATCGGCGACATGGCCGACCACGAGTGGGCGGGCGACGCCAAGGTCAGGGACGTGCTGACCGGCCTGTTCGGCGGGCTCGACCTGCCGGGGTTCCCCGCGGGACTGGACACCGTCATCGGGCCGCTGTCCGGCGGTGAGCGGCGCCGTATCGCACTCGCCAAGCTGCTCATCGAGGAGCAGGACCTGCTCGTCCTCGACGAGCCCACCAACCACCTCGACGTCGAGGGCATCTCCTGGTTGGCCCGGCACCTCCGGGTCCGCCGCTCCGCCCTCGTCTGCGTCACTCACGACCGCTGGTTCCTCGACCAGGTCTGCACCCGCATGTGGGACGTCCAGCGCGGAGCGGTCTACGAGTACGAGGGCGGCTACTCCGACTACGTCTTCGCCCGGGCCGAGCGCGAGCGCATCGCCGCCACCGAGGAGGTCAAGCGGCAGAACCTCGTCCGCAAGGAACTGGCCTGGCTGCGGCGCGGGGCGCCCGCCCGTACGTCCAAGCCGCGCTTCCGGGTGGAGGCCGCCAACGAGCTCATCAAGGACGTACCGCCGCCCCGCGACAGCAGCGAGCTGATGAAGTTCGCGTCCACCCGGCTGGGCAAGACCGTGTTCGACCTGGAGGACGTCACCGTCCAGGCGGGCCCCAAGGTCCTCCTCAAGCACGTCACCTGGCAGCTCGGGCCCGGCGACCGGATCGGTCTCGTCGGTGTCAACGGGGCCGGGAAGACCTCCCTGCTGCGGGCCATGGCCGAGGCGTCCCGGACCGGCGGAGAGACGCAGCCCGTGGGCGGGCAGGTCAAGGTCGGCAAGACCGTCAAGCTCGCCTACCTGTCCCAGGAGGTCGCCGAACTCGACCCGAGCACACGGGTGCTGGAGGCCGTGCAGCAGGTGCGCGAGCGGGTCGACCTCGGCAAGGGGCGCGAAATGACCGCCGGGCAGCTGTGCGAGACGTTCGGCTTCACCAAGGAGAAGCAGTGGACGCCGGTCGGCGACCTGTCCGGCGGTGAGCGCCGCAGGCTCCAGCTGCTGCGCCTGCTCATGGACGAGCCCAACGTCCTCTTCCTCGACGAGCCCACCAACGACCTCGACATCGAGACGCTGACCCAGCTCGAGGATGTGCTCGACGGCTGGCCCGGCTCGATGATCGTCATCTCCCACGACCGGTTCTTCATCGAGCGCACCACCGACCGGGTGTTCGCCCTGCTCGGCGACGGCGCCCTGCGGATGCTGCCGCGCGGCATCGACGAGTACCTGGAGCGACGGCAGCGCATGGAGGAGGCCGCGGCCGCCTCGGCACCCGCCGCCGGTGCGCAGCCGAGCGCCGCCCCGGAGAAGAGCGCCGCCGACCAGCGCGCCGCCAAGAAGGAACTCCAGAAGATCGAGCGGCAGCTGGACAAGGTCTCCGAGAAGGAAACCAAGCTTCACGCCCAAATCGCCGATAACGCCACGGACTTCGCGAAGGTTGCCGAACTGGACGCCGAACTCCGCGAGTTGGCCGGTCAGCGCGAGGAACTGGAGCTGCGCTGGCTGGAACTCGCCGAGGACGCGTGAAGGGTGCGTGAAGGCGCATAACGACGGCATCACGGGCCGGTCCTCCCTTGGGAACAGGGGGCGATACGGCCCGTTCCGTCGTTGGAACGGGGTGATAGAAAGAGCCGTCTTAGAACTTTATGAAACGACTCTGAGTCCATCGCGTACCTCAGGGCGTGGCTAAAAATCAGTGATCGAACGGGGGAGCCGCTGATGACTCAGCCGCCCAGTCAGCCACCGCACGGTGGCTTCGGAGCACCGCAGAACCAGCCGCCGCAGGGAGGTGGCTACGGGGCACCGCAGACCCCGCCGCCGCCCCAGGGCCCGCCCCAGGCGCCGCCGCCCCCGCAGGGCCCGCCGCAGACGCCGCCGCCCCCGCAGCCGGGGTACGGCTATCCGCAGCAGCAGCCTCAGCAGCCGGGCCCCTACGGTCAGCCGCAGCAGCCCGGCCCGTACAACTCCGGCCCCTACGGCCAGCCGCAGCAGCCGGGACCGTACGGCCAGCCCGGCTACGGCTACCCGCCCCAGCCGCAGTACCCCGGTGCGCCCGGCACCCCGCCCGGGGGCGGCTCGGGCAACCCCTTCAAGGGCAAGCCCGCCCTGATCATCGGCGCCGCGGTCGCCGCGCTGCTCGTGGTCGGCGGCACGGTGTGGGCGGTCACCGGCGGCGACGGAGGCAAGGGCAAGAAGAAGCCGGTCGCCCAGCAGACCGACGGCGCCAAGGGCGGCGGCTCCGACCCGGTCAACCCCGGAGACGGCCGCGGCGACGGCGGCGAGGACCCGGAGAACCTCAACGAGGGCCGCCAGGCCGGCGAGGCCAAGGTCCTCTGGTACAAGGAGGCGCCCGACGCGCCCGGCTCCGGCGCCGACGCCCCCGGCATGTGGATCACCGACAAGTCCGCGGTGAAGGCGGCGTACAAGCAGCTCTTCGCCTACAACGTCGGTGACGGCAAGCCGGCCTGGGACACGATCACCTTCCCCCAGAAGATCTGCGCGACCACTCCGGAGAAGACGGCCGACGACAAGATCGTCGTCGCCTACATGAGCGGCAGCAGCAACCGCGCCGAGTGCAACCAGCTCCAGGAGATCGACCTCAACACGGGCGAGAAGGGCTGGAAGGAAGAGGTCGCCGACGGCGCCCTGTTCGACTCCACGCTCTCCGTCGAACTCTCCGTCACCGGCACCACGCTGATGGTGGGCCGCTCCCAGTCCGGCACGGCGTACGACGTCACCAGCGGCGACAAGCTCTTCGACAAGAAGCGCTACGGCGACTCCTGCTTCCCCGCCGCGTTCGCGGGCGGCGAGAAGCTGATCGCCGTCTCCTCCTGTGGCGCCGGTGGCAACAACGAGCACGACGAGGTGCAGCAGCTCGACCCGCGCACCGGCAAGGTCCAGTGGACCCAGAAGTTCGACAAGGGCTGGCGGGTCGCGCGCGCCTACTCCGTGAGCCCGCTGGTCATCTACAGCACCAACGAGGAAAAGAAGTCCTGGAACATCTCGACCTTCACCTCCGGCGGCAAGTTCCGCTCGCAGGTCGGCTTCGACGAGGACTTCGCCCCCGAGTGCGGCTGGGCCATCCTCGAGCGTGACCTTCAGGGCTGCCAGGGCGTCGCCGTCGACGACTCCACGCTCTACCTGCCGACCGAGGCGACCACCGGCGCCAACGAGATCGTCGCGGTCAACCTCGCGAACGGCAAGGAGAAGTGGCGGGTGAAGTCCCCCGCCGACGAGTCGATGCTGCCGATGAAGGTCGAGGGCGGCAAGCTCATCGCCTACATCGAGCCCTCGTACGACGCGGGCGGCCAGATCGTGTCCATCCCGACGGGCGGCAGCAGCCACAAGCCGGTCAAGCTGCTGCAGAACCCGCAGGGCGCCGCGGACATCGAGAACGGCTTCTTCTCCAAGGACCTCGAATGGACCGGCGGGCGCTTCTACATCTCGACCACGCGGCTGAGCGGAAACGACGACACGAAGGAGAAGCTGATGCTGGCCTACGGCAAGTGACGCTTCTCCCCTCCTCTCTCCCCTCATCGTCGTCCTCCCTCCCCATCCCCGAGGTGCTCACGTCATGACCCAGCCGCCGCCACCGCCGCCCCAGCAGCCACCGTCCGGTGGAGGCTTCGGGCCGCCCCAGGGCCAGCCCCCGCAGCCGGGGTACGGCTATCCGCAGGCTCCCCAGCCGCCCCAGCCGCCGCAGGCTCCGCAGGGACCGCCGCCGCCCGGTTACGGCTACCCCGGTCAGCCGCCGCAGGCGCCGCAGCCGCCGTACGGACAGCCGGTGCAGGCGGGGCAGCCGGGACCGCCGGTGCAGCCGGGCTACGGCCAGCCCGGATACGGCTATCCGCAGGGGACCATGCCGCTCCAGCCGCAGCCCGGGCACCCGGGACAGCCGGGACAGCCGGGACAGCCCGGCGGCGGCAAGAAGGTCAACGCGCAGCTGGCGATCATCGTCGCCGCGGTCGTGGCGATCGCCCTGATCATCGGCGGCGGCGTCTGGTACGCCTCCTCCAAGGACGACGGCAAGAAGGACGACACCGCCAGCTCCGGCGGCAGCACCGGCGGCACGGACGACGGCAACGGCGGCACCACCTCCGGCGGCAAGGAGAAGGCACCCTCCGACCCCGGCGCCAAGGTCCTCTTCCAGGTCCCGGCGCCCGAGGTGAAGAACGACAGCACGGTCGTCGTCTCCGGCTCGTGGCTCACCGACAAGACGTACGCCAAGAGCGGCATCGCCAAGATCGTCGGCTACGACCGCGACACGGGCGGCAAGCAGTGGACGATCCCGCTGGAGGGCCCCGTCTGCCAGGCCAGCCGCCATGTCACCGACGACAACAAGACGGCGATCCTCTACCAGCCCGCCATGCCGACCAAGGCCGACCCCTCGCACGGGTGCAGCCAGGTCGCCTTGATCGATCTCGACGCGGGCAAGAAGCTGTGGACGAAGACGGCCAAGACTGGTGACCAGCTGATCAGTTTCGACAACGTCACGGTCAGCGGGAAGACCGTCGCCGTCGGCAGCAGCAGCGGCGGCGCCGCCTTCGACATCTCCGGCAAGCCGCTGTGGAGCCCGAAGCCGAGCGACTCCTGCTACGACGCCGGGTACGGCGGCGGCGAGAAGCTGGTCGCGGTGCGCAAGTGCGGCTCGTACGAGCAGCGGCAGCTGCACATCCAGACCATCGACCCGAAGTCGGGGAAGGTGATCTCGGAGTACAAGATGGCCGAGGGCATCGAGTACGCCAGCGTCGTGTCGACCAACCCGCTCGTGGTGGCCGCCGACGTCGGCGACTCCGCGGGCGACGGCAGCGGCATCTCGGACTTCTTCTCCATCGACAACAAGACCGGCAAGCTGCGGACACGCATCTCGGCACCGGGCGAGCAGTTCGCGGCGCGCTGCGAGGGCATCACCCGCATCGAGTACTGCAACCAGCTGGCCGTCGGCAACGACCGGTTGTTCATCCCGACCGAGGAGCACGACGGCAAGGGCGAGTACAGCCAGACCAACGAGATCGTCGCCTTCGACCTCGCCACCGGCAAGCAGACCGGGCAGCGGGCCGACGCGGGTGACGGCTACACGATCTCGCCGCTGCGCATGGACGGCGGCAACCTGATCGCGTACAAGCGGCCGCCGTACGACAAGGGCGGGCAGATCGTGAGCATCGACGGGGGCAGCTTCAAGGAGACGAAGCTGCTGGAGAACCCCGCGTCGGAGCAGGTGCGCGACGTGGAGACCAGCATGTCGCCGGACTACTCGGAGTTCCTGTACGCCGAGGGGCGGCTGTACATGTCCAAGGTGTACGCGAGCAAGCGGCCCTCGTCGGGTGACAAGGAGTACCTGGCGGTCGGGTTCGGTACAGGATGATCGTCCGATGATCATCTGGTGATCGACTGAGGTTGCCTTCGGTCCCGTCCCTGTTCAGGGGCGGGACCGTTCGCGTTTGGCTCAGTCAACCTCGAATGAGAGGAATTTCGGCGATCCGGGGCGATTCTCGCGGGTAGGGGAGCGCAACGTCGAACAAGCGTGTAGCTTCCGGGGGCATGAAGGCGGGGGAGCCGGGGGGCTTCCATTGGGGGGACCGGGGTGACTGGGGGGTTGCTCGATGGGAGTGCGGCTCATGGTGGTCGACGACCACCGATTGCTGGCCGAGGCGCTGGCCTCTGCGCTGAAGCTGCGGGGGCACCGGGTGCTGGCCGCGGCGGCGCCGGCCGCGGGGGCGGCGGAGTTGGTGATCACAAGGGCGCCGGAGGTGTGCCTGCTGGGCACGGCCACGCCGGCGGAGCCGGGGATCTTCGATCCGGTGGTGCGGATCAAGCGGGAGCGGCCGCAGGTGGCGGTGCTGGTGCTGGGCCCGGTGCCGAGCCCCCGCGGTATCGCGGCGGCATTCGCGGCGGGGGCTTCCGGCTACGTCCGGCATGACGAGCGGATAGAGGGCGTCGAGCGGGCGATCATGAAGGCCCGGGCGGGCGAGGCGGCGGTGGCGCCGCAACTGCTCCAGGGCGCGTTCAGCGAGTTGCTGAACCCCGCGGCCCAACCGGACGACGAGGGCCAGCGGTTGCTCCAGATGCTCACACCGCGCGAGGTGGAGGTCCTGGTCCGCGTGGCCGACGGCGAGGACACCCGGCTGATCGCGGCAGGCATGGGCATCGCACCGTCCACCGCCCGCACCCACGTCCAGCGCGTCCTGATGAAACTGGGCGTGGGCTCCCGCCTTGAGGCGGCGGCACTGGCGGCGCGGACGGGGTTGCTGGACCGGGCGGGGCCGGTGTCGCGGGAGCCGTGAGCGGGGGCGCCTGCTGGGGGTGTACGTAGCGCCTGATGCCGGGTGGTGGGTCGGGGCCGCGCCGGGGGGTGTCCGTCCTCGGAACGTCGCGA